>CAIQIY010000447.1 GCA_903871975.1 uncultured Chloroflexota bacterium
ACTTCCTGTGTGCCTATGTCCGCGATCAGGGCTACGACCTGCGCTTCGCGCTCGAGCCCAAACCGAACGAACCACGTGGCGACATCTTCCTCGCTACCGTCGGGGCGGCGCTGGGCTTCATCGCAACGCTCGATCACCCCGGGATGGTCGGCCTGAACCCCGAAGTGGCCCACGAGACGATGGCCGGATTGAACGTCCTGCATGCCGTCGGTCAGGCGTGGGAGGCTGGCAAGCTCTTTCATATCGACCTGAATGACCAGGCGCCGGGGCGGTACGACCAGGATTTCCGCTTCGGCTCGGTGAACATCAAACAGGCCTTCCTGCTCGTCAAGTTCCTCGAGGATGTCGGTTATGCGGGCAGCCGGCATTTCGATGCCCATGCGTATCGCACCGAGGATGCCGCCGGCGTACGCGAGTTTGCGCGTGGTTGTATGCGCACCTACCTCATCCTCAAGGAGCGCGCTGCGCAGTTCAATGCCGATGCCGACATCCAGGCACTGTTGGCCGAGATCCACGCCGACGACGGCGCGATGGCGCCATTTCAGGGTGCGTACACCGCGGCGCGCGCAGCAGCCCTCAAGGCCCATGCATTCGACCGCAAGGCGCTCGGGGCACGCGGCCTGGCCTACGAACGCCTCGACCAGCTGACGATCGATCTTCTGCTCGGCGTGCGCTGAGTGTGCGATAGGGTGAGGACGAGCGACCGATGACATTGCGACCCTCTGATCTCCGACTCGGCCAGCTCGGCGATGCGCTCTCGCAGGCGACCGAGCGCATCCGCGCGATGGTGCAGCCCCTCACGCCAGAGCAGCTGGAGTGGAAGCCCGACCCCGCAGCATGGAGCGCGGCCCAGGTCTTCGAGCATCTCACGCTGGTCAACGATGCGATCATCCGGCCGATCGAGGCACGCCTGGCCGGGCGCAGCCCATCGCTGGTCGAGCGCATCCCGCTGCTGCCGCTGCTCACCGGCTGGGGCGTACGGCGTGCAATGGAGGCGTTGGTGAGCTCGGGTGTTGCATTGCGCGCACCCCGCACGCTCACGCCGACGGCCCTGCCCGACGGTGTGCGCGTGCGCGATCGCTTCTTTGGTCGCCAGCAGCAGATTGTGGCGCTGGTGGCCCGTTGCGCCGAGCGCGACATCGGCGGCCAGGGGATCGGCATTCCCGGCGTGCCGTTGCTGTGCTACACCGTGCGCGATGCGCTGCGCGTCATGTTGTTTCACGAAGGGATCCATCTGGGCCAGCTCGCGGCGCTCATCCAGCACCCCGAGCTGCCGCGCGATTGAGCCGCCGGCACGCGCTCACTCGCGGGGTGGGCGCCGCCAGCGCCAGCGGATGAACGGACGCATGCGCCGGAGCCGCGCGCCGAGTGTGTGCCGGATCGTCGGGCGTGGCTCGCCGCGGGTACGCCGCCGCGCGCCGATCATGCGGTACAGCAACGATGGCCGGCTGAACTCGGGTGGCTCCAGCGCCAGCTGCTCCAGCAGCACCCGCGCGATGGCGAAGGCACCGTCGCGCGGGACTGCGTCGGCGAGCGCTGCCACGCTGGCGGCATAGACCGCCGGCTCGCGCAGCTCGGCGATCGCTGCGACAACCTGGGCGATGCTCGGGCAGAATCGCCCCAGGTTGCGATCGACCACAAAATCGATGTTGCCGTGCTCCTGCAGCCCGACCGCCTGGGTGACCAGCACCGGGCGCCGCATCACCAGCGCCTCCATCAAGGTACCCGGCCCGGCTTTGGTGACGACCAGGTCGGCGGCGGCCATCAAGGCTTCCATGTTGTCGACGAAGCCGTAGATGTGCACCAGTGCGCCGAGATTGGCGGCTTCGAGGTCGCTGCGCAGCACCGTGTTGCGCCCGGTGACGACGAGCAACTGGACATCGGGTGCCGCAGTCGCGATGGCCCGCACCGTCGCGCCCAAGTTGCCCGAGCCGACGCCGCCGCTGGTGAGCAGCACGGTGAACGGGGCTGCTGCGATGCCGAGTTGCGCGCGGGCAGACGCCTGACTGTGCTCGTACTCGGTGAACTTGGGATGCACCGGAAAGCCGGTGGTGAGCAGCCGCTCGGGCACGAGGCCCGCAGCGCGTTGCCGCTGATACGCCTCCTCGGTCGGGACAATGCACAACTCGGCGGCCGGATCGGCCCAGGCCGCGTGCAGGCTCACGAGGTCGGTCACGACCGTGACGAAGCGGAACGAGAGCCGATACGTGCGCCGCGTGCTGGCGATCAGCCGATTCGACAGCGGATGGACCGAAACGACCAGTGCCGGGCGGATCTCTTCGAGGACGCGCAGGATGTTGCGGTGTGCCCCGAGGTAGACCATCTGCGACAGCACGTCGACGCGCCGCCGGCCGTCGGTGGCGCGGAACAGCGCGTTGAAGACCGGCAACCACCGCGTCGACAGGTGATCATAGAGGTCGGGCGCATCGCGCACGACCGGCAGGCCGGTGCTGGTGAGCAGGTCGACGATGTGGCAGCTCACCCGATCGCCGACGAGCCGCGCGATGGCGGCGGCGATGGCGACGGCGCCCGAACGATGGCCACCACCGGTATCCGAGATGGCGAACAGGATCCGCGGCTCAGTACTCACCGTGCGCTCCCTTTGATCGTGCCTGGCGGCGGTGTGCCGCCCCATATCGTCGTCGCCTGGCGCATCAGCGGGTGGCGAACCGCGCGCATGCTGCGCGGGTCGCCGCGATCACCGCCGCTACCTCGTCGTCGGTCAGCTCCGGGAAGAGCGGCAGCGAGAGCACCTGGCGCGCGGCGTCATCGGTGTTGGGGGCATGGTTCGGCGCGAGCTGGCGATAGATCGGCTGGGCATATGCCGGCGCCGGGTAATGGATCTCGCAGCCGATGCCGGCCTGGCGCAGTGCCGCCATCACGGCATCGCGCTGTGGATGGCGCACGACATACAGGTGGTACACATGGTACGCCGCCGGATGGGCCGCCGGCAAGGTCAGGCCCGTATCCGCCAGCGCGGCAGTATAGCGCGCCGCAATCACCCGCCGGCGCTCCGTCCACGCCGGCAGGTGCGACAACTTGGCATGCAGCACCGCTGCCTGCAGCTCATCGAGCCGCGAGTTCATCCCATGCGCATCGCGCGTCTCGTACTTGCGCTCCCAGCCGTACTGGCGCAGGCGGCGCAGCCGCTCCGCCAGCTGCGGGTCGTCGGTCACGATCGCGCCACCGTCGCCCAGCGCGCCCAGATTCTTCGTCGGGTAGAAGCTGAAACACCCGCAGTTGCCATAACTACCGGCCGATCGACCGCGCCAGCGTGCTGCATGTGCCTGGGCGGCATCCTCGACCACCGGCACGCCATGGCGCCGCGCCACATCGCTGATCGCGTCCATATCCGCCATCTGGCCGTACAGATGCACCACGATCACCGCCCGCGTGCGCGGGGTGAAGGCCGCCGCCAGCGCAGCCGGATCCATCGTCAACGTCACAGGATCGACATCGACATAGACTGGCCGCGCGCCCAACGCCAGCGTCGCGATCGTCTGATAGACCGATGCATTCGCCACCGTGATGACTTCGTCGCCCGCCGCGACGCCCAGCGCCGCCAGCGCCAGCTGCAGCGCCTCGGTACCATTCGCCACGCCGACGCAGTCCGCCACGCCACACGCCGCAGCAAACGCCGCCTCGAACGCCCGCACCTCCGGGCCGAGGACGTACCAGCCACTCGCGATGACGCGCGCCGTCGCCGCGTGCATCGCCGCATGCATCGCCGCGTGCTGGCGGCGCAGATCGCCGAATGGCACCTCGATCGATGTCAGCATCGTTGCCTCACCAGTAATGCCCGCGTTCGCAGCGATAGAACGCCAGCGTGCGCAGCAACCCCTCGCGGAGCGTCACTGCCGGTCGCCAGCCCAGCCGCTCGCGGATCAGGCGGTCATCGGCGTAATAATCACCGATGTCGATCATCTTGCGCTCTGGCGGGAAGGCGACCAGCCGATACTGCCCCTGGCCGGCGAGCTCGACCAGCAGCGCCGCCAGCTCGGCCAGGCTGATCCGCTCGTCGGCGCCGAGATTGAAGACCTGACCATCGGCTGCCGGCGTTGCCCCCGCCAGCAACAACGCTTCGACAGCATCATCGACATACGTAAAATCACGCAACTGGGTACCGTCGCCAAAGACCTCGATCGCCTCGCCGTCGATGATGCGCCGCAGCCAGATGCCAAGAAATGTCTGACGTGCGTCCCGCACGCGCATCCGCGGCCCGATCGTGTTGGTCAGCCGCAAGGCGCAGGCACGAATGCCATACACGCGCTGATACAGGATGTGATACCACTCGCCGGCCATCTTGTTGATGCCATTGACGTCCGTCGGCTGCAACAGATGCCGTTCGTCGACCGGCAGATACTCGGGTTTGCCATAAATCTGGCGCGTCGAGGCGTACACGATCTTCAGTTGCGGGTTCTGCTGGCGCACGGCCTCGAGGATGGTGAGCTGCGCCCGACACTTGATGTCGAGATCGGCGAAGGGGTCAGTCATCGAATCCAGGTGGGCCGTCTGGCCCGCCAGATTGAACAGAACATCGCGGCCCTGGACCAGATAAGCCATCGAGTAGCTGTCGCGCACATCGGCGATATTCACCGTGACCTGCTGCTCGATGCCGTGGATGTTGCGCAGATTGCCACCATAGTGCGGGATGAGCGAGTCGACCAGTGTCACGCGCGCACCGGCAGCCACCAGGCGATGGGCCAGGTTCGAGCCGATGAAGCCGAGCCCGCCGGTGATCAGCACATCAGCATCACGGTAGTGCGTCGCGGTGTTCATGAGTGTTCCCGCTGGCCACGGGGCCGTAGATGCTCGCGCCGGACGACCAGCTTCCACCACAGGGCAATCAGTTGGACACCGGTACGCCACAGGCGTGGCAGATTGAAGAACTGGCTCTGGCCATAGGTGCGATGGTAATGATGCACCGGAACCTCGGCGAAGCGATGGCCGGCATCCTGGAGCTTCTTGACGAGCTCGAGGCAAATCGTGCCGCTGTCGGATTCCAGATCGATCGTGGCGAGCGCATCGCGGCGGATCAGGCGGAAGTCGCAATCCACATCGCGCAACCGAAAACCAAACAAGAACTTGACGACATGGTGATAGACGCGCCCGATGATCACCCGATGGAGCGGATCGCTGCGATCGATCTTCCAGCCATTGACCACTGCGACATCGGGCGTGAGCGCAGCCAGCAGCTGCTTGAGCTCGCGGGGATCATACTGGGCGTCGCCGTCGGTATAGAACACCAGGTCGCGGGTCGCGCGGGCCGC
>CAIQIY010000448.1 GCA_903871975.1 uncultured Chloroflexota bacterium
GTATTGGCGCCGCCGCCGCGCCGATGGCCTGACGGCCGCCATCGCGCCCCGCGTCGTCGCTGCACAGCGGTTGCTCGCGGGCCGGTACGGCCGGCTGCTCGACGTCGGTTGCGGCGATGGCGCGCTGGGCCAGCTGCTGGCGCCGACGGGCGCGTGGCGGCTGGTGGGGGGCGATATCGCCGATGTGGCGCTGGAACTGGCTGCGCCGCACTACCACGCGACGTATCGCCTGGATCTGGAGCGTGATGCTCCGGCTGCGCTCCCCGATGCTCCCTTCGATGCCATCGTGGCGCTCGAGG
Source organism: uncultured Chloroflexota bacterium (assembly GCA_903871975.1). Taxonomy (GTDB): domain Bacteria; phylum Chloroflexota; class Chloroflexia; order Chloroflexales; family Roseiflexaceae; genus CAIQIY01. The sequence goes on from CAIQIY010000448.1 coordinate 300, forward strand.
TGCTCGAGCATCTGTTCGATCCCGCGGCAGCACTGCGGCGGTGTCGTGCTGCACTGACGACTGACGGGCTCCTGGTCGCCTCGTTCCCCAATGTCGTCTGGTGGCGCCATCGGCTCAGCTTCCTGGCGGGCGGACTACCGGCCGGCTATACGCTCTACGATGCCGCCGAACACATCCAGTGGTTTACGTTGCCCCGGTTCATGCAGCTGCTCGAACGCGCTGGCTTCGCGCCGACCGCCCTCGATGGTCAGTTCATCCTGCCACCGCCGTTGCGTGCGCTGCCGGCGGCATGGCGCGACTGGTTGGCGCGACGGCGGCCGAACCTATTCGGCTACCAGCTGGTGCTGGCCGCACGCCGGACACCCGATGGTTGATCCGCCGGTCATGCATCTGAAGACGATCTGGCTGCCGCGTTCGGAGACGTTCGTCGCCGCCTGGATCGAGCAACTCGCCGACTGGCCGGCACTGGTCTGTGCCGAGCACTTTGTCAATCTCGACGAATTCCCCCCCGGGGCATGTCACCAGCTGCGCCGGCCATCACTGCCACGCCGGTTGCTGGCGGCGCTGGCACGCCGGTACGTCGGCGATCCGACCCTGCGAGCGCCGTTTGTCGCCGATCCGTCGTTGCTGGCGTTCGCGCGCCGCGCGCCGCTGCTGCACGCACATCATGGCGAGGCCGGGCCGGCAGCGTGGCACATCGCTCGGCGCACCGGCTGCCCGCTGATCACGTCATTCCATGGGCGTGATGTCGCGATGGCCGTGCATCACCGCACCGCCTGGCGCTATCGGGCGGTGTTCGCGGGGGGCGCAGCCTTCACGGCGGTGAGCCAGCGCATGGTGCGGCAGCTGATCACGCTGGGCGCGCCCGCCGAGCGCGTTCATTACATCCCGACAGGCGTGCTGCTGCCGGCAGAACCTGGCGTGCGCGATCGTTCGGGTGATGCGCCGCGCCTGCTCGCCATCGGTCGGCTCACCGCCAAGAAGGGATTCGCCGTGGCGCTCGAGGCGCTGCGCCTACTCCAGACATCGCTCCCCGGTACGCGGCTGATGCTCATCGGTGACGGGCCGCAACGGAGCGCGCTCCATGCCCAGGCGCACCGCGACGGCCTCGAGCCGTACGTCGAGTTCTGCGGCGCGCTGCCGCATCACGCCACACTGGCCGCGTTACAGCATGCAGATCTGCTGCTGGCACCGAGCCAGACGGCGCCCGATGGCGATGCCGAGGGCGCGCCGGTCGTGCTGATGGAAGCGCTGGCGCGCGGGGTACCGGTGGTCGCGACCAACCACGCGGCCATCCCCGAGGTAGTGCCCGACGGCATCGCCGGGCGGCTCGTCGCCGAGCGGGACGCAGCGGCACTGGCGGCCGCAGTGGTCGATCTGTGGCAACAGCCTGCGCTGCGCCATGCGATGGGCCGTGCCGGGCGCGAGCATGTCGCCCGGCAGTTTGATCTGCGGCGGTCGGCGGCACAGCTCGATGCGCTCTACCGGCAGGTGGCGCGGCCCTGCATCACACCATGATCCGCGGTGGGGCGGGCCCCGGCGCACGGGATGCTGCACCGCCATCGGCTGCAGTGCGGTGCGCTCCCATCCACGGCCCCGCTCCGGCGGCGTCGGAACGGGGCAATGCACCACGACGGCGGGTGCCACGCCGTTGGTTGGCCCCAAGTCCACCATGATGCGGGTTGCATGCAGCATGTGCCGCGGCTATAATGGCACTGATGTCTGCGACAGTATGTCGTACGCAGACTGCCACGGGGGATGGCCGACATGCGCCGGCGATTCAAGACGGTCTCAGACGATCCGACGCGCATGTTGCGCGGCCTGCTGGCGGCACCGCCGGCGGCCTCGCACAGCATCGCCCGGCATTCACTGATCGCTGGTGCCCTCGGGCAGCGTGCCTCCGACCGGATCACGGCTGCGCTTGTGATCGTGGAGCGTGGCGCAGCGCTGATCCTCGTGGTGTTGCTGGCACGCTGGGTCATCGAGGGGCCGCTGTACCCCTGGTGGCGCGAGCTGATCCAGCGGCCTGCGCCGCCCGCGGCGACCATGCCGGCGCGACCCACCGCACCCGCCATCGCCATTGCGGCGATCCTGCCTTCACGCGGGGCGTCCGCGGCATCCGAGGAGTTCATCGCCCCGCAGCGGCGTGATGTCGCGCCGCGCCCCGCCATGCGTGTCAACGTTCCCGAGCGTCTGACCGCACCGACGATCGCCCTCGACACCGCCATCGGCGAAGCGTTCGTCGTCGACGGCGCATGGCAGGTCCTCGATGACATCGCCGGCTATCTCCACGGCACCGGTCGCCCCGGCGAGCCGGGCACCATGGCACTCGCCGGTCACGCCGGCGTCCGCGGGGCAGTGTTTCGCGACCTCGATGCACTCGCCATCGGCGACGACGTGTTCATCGATGCCGACGGCTGGCGCTACACCTACCGCGTCGCAGAACGATTCAGCGTCCTGCCGACCCAGATCGAGATCCTCGAGCCACGGGCCGAACCCACATTGCTGCTGCTGACCTGCACCGATTGGGACACGCGTCGGCTCGTCGTCGTCGCCCGGCTCACGGCTGCCGTTCCGATCGGCTCCTAGGAGGTCGCCATGCCATTGCGTCCACGCACCAGCCGGACGATCGCCAGGCCAGCGCCACGCAACACTGGCTGGACGCTGTACGAGGTGGTCTTGGTACTGCTCAGCATCGGTCTGATTGCATCGCCGATCGCGGGTGAGCTCTGGCGCTGGATCGACCCAGCGGCAGCGCCGGCAGCACAGCGTCAACCTACCAGCGTAGCGTCGCCGCTGAGCGTCACCGGCCAGGCAGCAGCCAGCAGCGTGCCGGTCGGCCAGCCGGTCGAGTTCCGCTTTGCTGTAGCGAGCGATGCGACGACACCAGTACGCGTGGCCCTGCGCGTGCCGCTCGGCCGCGGTGCACTGGTGCAGTCGGTCGGTGCCACAGGCGGGAGCTGCAGCTACGATGCGGCGCAGATCGCCTGCGACGTCACTGCTGCCCGCGCATCCGATGCTGCCGTCGTCGTCACGCTCAGCGCCGATGCGGCCCAACCACCCCCGGCGCTGGTGCTGCAGGCCGAAGCGCTGGACGAGCGCAACTTCTCGGCGCGCTCGCCGGCACTCAGTGTGGCGGTCGATGGCGCTGCCACGGCGCTGACCGCCGTGCCGTCGGTGTCGGTCACACCCGATCTGATGCCATTCGACGTGACACGCGACCTGGCATTCACCATGACCAGCGACTGGTCGAGCGTCTATGCCGGCCAACCATTGACGTACTATGTGATGGTGCTGAATGACCATCCCACTCGTACACTCGACGATGTCGAGCTGTCCAGTACGCTGCCGGCTGCAGTCACGATCGAATCTGCCGCGTTTTCGCCCGAGTACATGCCAGCCGCCGGCGGCGTGGCGCTCGTCAGCGGCCAACATGTTCGCGCACTGGTGCCGCACCTCGCATCGGGCGAGGCAGTCGAGCTCCAGATCCGGGTCGTGGTCCATGCCAATGCCGTCGCCGACGATACGATCGCATTAAAACTTTCATTTATAATAAATACCAGGTTAGATAAAAAACCCCTCGAATGTGAGGGGTTTAAGATTATTTAAGATTTTTAATTTTATCTAAGATTGGTCTACCAAACTCAGTAATCATTTTCTTAGAGTTTATCTGAGCATTCTTGAATGTTTCCATCACAGTAAATGGTCTACCACCTACTTTAGTCATAAACTCAGATTCCAATCCAAATTCAAATTTACCATATTGGTTTTTCTGTTCATAACCAGGAAAATCAGAGTAGTTGGTACCGTACAGGAAAATATCATTTCCGCCATTTAGGAATAACATAACTGAATCCTGACAATACAATTTACCCAAGGCAACAATGTTATCAAAAAAGTCAGAATCATTATCAATATTAACAACAAAGAATGATTCTTCTTTTTTCTCAATAGCATTTTCTTCCATGTAGTTTTCAATGTAACTACCTTTAACTTTGGTTACACCATAACCAAGTAACATAAGGGCTGATTTTAGTTTTTGGTTACGAGCTCTGTTATCAGATAAGTTTAATACTTCTTCAGATTCTTGTTCTGAAACACAATTTATTAGTTGGTTTCTAAACGCAGTTATAACTGCACAATCATAGTTTTGAATATATGATGAAACTCTACTTAAACTTGATTCGTTAATTGATTGTTTGTTAATATGGTTAAAATGTTCTGCGGGTAATCTGCGTCTCAACCTAAGGACACTTTCCTCGGTCATCAGGTCCTGAAACCTGTTAATCATATTACGCATTTCGTTACTCATATCTATAAATACAAACTTACATACAAAGTTAACTATAATTCTGTATATAAACAAAAAACCCCTCCGAAAAGAAGGGGTTTTTATTTATTAAAA
>CAIQIY010000449.1 GCA_903871975.1 uncultured Chloroflexota bacterium
GCGAACAGGGCTTCATGTGCACCAGGCGTGAGGGGTGGCAGTGGCAACAGACCCAGATGACCGCCCCCGGCCGTGCCGCACGTTGCTGGTCGGCGCTCGCGGTCGCCATGCTCTGGATGGTCAGCCTGGACACCGATCCGCGGGGATTGCCACCGGCCAGCATGCCCGATCTCACGTCGCTCCTGGGACTCCGGCGCGGCTGGCGCGGGGTGCTGGTGTGATGGGTTCGGCAGATGCTGCTGCCACACGCAACGCAACTGGTGCCCGAACCCTGGCCGACTGCGCCGCGGAGCATCAGTGGCTGCTGACCACCGCGACATCTGCCCCCAACAGGCGTGGCTGGCGAGGCTGCCGTGCGTGCCGCACCTGACGTGTTCAGGCGTAGGCGTACTTGCGCCAGACATCGTGGCGCTCGAGCTCGCTGATCAGCGCAAACGCGAAGAAGTTCGGCTGTCGTGGCACGGTTTGCAGTGCCATACTGGCTTCTTCAGGCGTGCGGCCGCCCTTGCGGTGATTGCACTCGCGGCATGCCGTCACCACGTTCTCCCACGATGTCAGACCGCCGCGTGACCGCGGGACGATGTGGTCGACGGTCAGGGTCGAGCGCGCCGGGGTGACGCCGCAGTACATGCAGGTCTCGCGGTCGCGTGCCAGCACACCACGGCGCGAGCAGGGGAGTTTCATGCGGCGTGGCATCCGGACATACCGGCGTAGCCGGATGACCAGTGGTGCGATGTACGCGGCGCTGCTGGCGCGTAGTCGGTGGTGCGAGGCTTCGACGACTTCGGCTTTTTGTTGCAGCAGCAGAACGACCGCCCGACGAACCGAGATGATCTGCAGCGGCTCGTAACTGGCATTGAGGACGAGGACTCGTTGAACCACATCCACCCCCTTGTTCGAGTGCTCACCTGGTCCGTCGTGTGCACGCGACAAGGGGTTACCCTCACCGGCGCACGCGTCACATGCCGCCGGGGTGCCAGCTGTACTGTGCGGGACAACCTATGAAGATTGGCGCGCCGGTGCCATGCCGTCGTGTGATGGCGCCATCTGGTTGCTGCTGCAGGGCTGGTAGTCCGGTCAAGGTCAGATCTCCGTGACGCATCCCTCGTTCACGTGCAGCATACACGAGGTGTCGCCTGGGTGTCAAACCTTAACAACCTGGCAGCGCGTCATGCGCAGACCGCCCGGCATGCAGCCCGAAGCACGTTCGACGTAGCTGCATCGACGCATGCGCTGCCCCCCAGCCATGCGTTGGTTGCTACGGGTGCTGCATGCCTGGCCCGACCGAGGCGTCGTGCCAGCGATGCGGCACGTCCTCACGGTGTCGCGCTCCGCCGGGCATCAAGCCAATCGACGAGGCGCCCCAGGGCATCGCGCTCGGTGGCATTGACGCGATCAGGGGTTGCCAGGGTGAGCATCTGCTGTGCCTCGCTGTAGGCTTCCTCGTAGCGCAGCATGCCGCTCAACACGATCGTCAGATTGCGACGGGCTTCGAGGTTCGCGGGTTGCCGCGCGATGATGGCACGAAACGCCGCGGCAGCACGCTCGCGATCGCCGGCACGATCCGAGAGCAACCCGATGATCGCATGGATGCGAATGTCGTCGGGGGTCTGCGTGAGCACCGCCACATAGCCGTCGCGTAATCGCAACAGTGCTTCCGGATGTGCGGTGCCCAACGATCGGGCCAGCGCGATGATGTGCGCGTCGAGTGCATGCGGATCACGCGCCAGCACTGCCAGATATTGGTCGATCGATGCATCAACATCGCCACGCAGGCGCGTCAGTTCGGCACGACGCACCGCAGTATCGAGATACCGCGGATCAAGCGTCATCGAACGCTGCAGGATGCTGTCTGCCTCGTCAATGCGATTCATGGTGAGCAACACGCCAGCCCATTCGTTGAGTATCGTCACATCGTATGGTGCGATGTCGGCGCCACGTCTGTACCACGATTCTGCCTGTGGTAACAGTTGCTGATTCTGGTTGTCATGCTGCCGCCAGAACATATAGAGTCGACCGAGATTGGCATAATGATCTTTATTCAACGGTGACAATTGTCGAGCGCGATCAAGTGACATGTGGGCTAATTCAAGCACGTCAATCGCATGATGTTGTGACAAGAACGTTCGGAGTCCAAACGGTGTCATGTGTACCACATCATCAATATTGATTGGTTGTGTCGATGGAACTCCGATACCATCGCGTGCTATCTGCTGCGCACTGATGGCAAGCAAGCCACGACCGAAGCTGAGGTAGTAAAAATCCTGGTAGGGGTCCAGCGAAATGGCCGTCACGAGCTGACTGGTACCGTCAATGAGTTGTGCCGCTGTTGCCGATGGTCGATCGATGATCGACTGTGCACGCTGATACACGGTGTCGGCAATCATTGGTGCAATATTCACATGCCATGATAGCGCCATGGCACCGATGACGATCGCCGCATACCCCACAAGCACGGGGAGTGGTCGCGACGTGGCCGCGACGGGTGCTGCATGCTCGATCGATGCACGAGACTGACGGCGCGTGCGCTTGGCTGATGGTCGTGGAGCCACGGCTGGTGGCACCGATGGCGCCGGGGCATCGACAGGCGATGTGGCGAGGCGCGGAAGCACGACGATCAACGCAATCGCGACCCAGAACAGCAACAGCGTCGCCACGATCGGAATGCCACTCAGACCCTCGACGCCGTGCGCGACGATGGCACTCAGCGCAGCCGCCGCGAGAAACCGCGTCTGATGGGTCATCGCGCCGTCGATGGTTCGCCAGCCATGGCGCAGTGCTGCTCCTACGACCAGGATCAGGCTGGCGAACCCGAGGAGTCCGCGCGTGATCAGCTCGTCGAGCAGCATCTGGTGGGCGCGATCCGGCGATGCACCCCGCGCCTCGATGTTGGCGAGGCTGGGTGGATAATGCTGACTGTACGTGACGAACATCGTCTCGGGCCCCCAGCCGATGATCGTTCGCACGGGATCAGCGCGAATCAGACCGATCGCACCATCGGCATGCTCGTCACCGACCCAGATCAACCAGCGGACGAGCCCGGTCGCCTGGTCAACTTCGAGGAGCCGGCCCATGCGGCCGATGTACGGTATCTCACGCCATGCGACAATCGTGGGATGATCGCTCAGATTGAAGATGAGCAGCGCAGCGACGCCAAGGATGACCAGTAGCCCTTTGACTGCCAGGATGCGCGTCCATACCGACGCACGAGCATGCTGGCGACGCTGGTCATGGCGCCTCAGGCTGATGACGATGAGGGTTGACAGTGCAAGTACTCCGATGATGCCGCCGATCCATGGCCCTCGACTCTGTGTATACAGGATCGTCAGAATCATTCCAAGAGCATAGAACGACATTCCTATGCCCCGAAATACAAACCATCTACGACTGATTTCGGTCAATATTGGTGTGGTACTGGCTATTGCCGCGCCAATTGCGCCAAAAATCACAGAAGCAATCATAAATAACGGCCAATGCCCACTATTGTTGTCATATTGAATATACTGCACGCCAGACAGCTGATTGAACACAAATACGATACCTACTGTGAGTACAAAGCCAATAATACCAAATACTGACCATGTAAATATATACGTGCGATGATTTGATGTACTCGATTGACTCAATAATGAATACGCGAGAATGCCTGATACAACCATTGAACCCGGATATACCCACCAATATCGCTCATCTACTGCGCGAACACTGGCACTAAACATGAGTGCAGCGAATAGAAGTGTGATTCCCGCAGCAATGAAGCACAAATAGGCAATAATCCAGCGATTCTCGTGTTGAGACACTGAATAGTGCGATTGATTACGATATGATCGATACGATTGCATGATATGAACAATAACAAATGGCAGCAGCATAATCAAATATGCCGATGTAAATATTGAATTCCCCATCGTGGAAGCTACACGTGTGACGACATCACCACTCCATGGCAGTGGATCATACTGGTAATGTTGAATCAAGCCATATCCAACCACTGGAATACCGCCAACGATGATGCATGTGACAA
>CAIQIY010000450.1 GCA_903871975.1 uncultured Chloroflexota bacterium
GACTGGCCCAATTGATGCAGTGCGGTTGATTGGCACTGTCGCCGGGCCGTGATGCAGTTCCGCTGTCGATGCGAAATGGTGGCACCGCGCACCGATATGATGTGGCATAGCCGGCGATGACGGCTCATGCTTCAGCGTCGGCGCAGCAATCGCGTGGCCAACGCGCTGTGCCTGAACATGCACACGAACGAGCCAGAATCACACATGGTTCGCGGTATGGTGACCGGTGTACGCCGTCCGACCCTGCGCCAATCCCCACGGCTGTGCCACGCACGTGGCGTGCCCAAGCACGCCTGGCGATCGCCGCTGGCGTCGACCGCGTCGCGCCGTCGAACGCATCGTGAAGGGGGTACCTGTCCCCGACAGGCCTGCGATGCGCCTGTCCGAGTGCACGAATGCCCAGACCCGCCCAACATGATACACCGTCGTCGTGTTGTGTACCACGAGCATGTGGCAACGAATGACGCGCGATCAGCGGTGCCAGGCGCCGTATGCCAGACATGGCGAGGGGTTGTGCACCCGGCTCGTGGCGCCGAGAGCCGCCAGCTGGCACGGCTTACGACAGCGAGCCGCAGCGGCGGCATGCGCTGTGGCAGCGACAGCCGTCGGCGCGCCGGCGATGTCTCGCGGATGGCATCACCGGGACTGTGACGGAGCGCAGAGCGCGTCGAAGGGTGCACGACCATCGTGCGCCAGTGCCTCAAGCTCGGACAACGCCGCATACGCCGCCCGATAGGTCATCGGCTCGTGCTGTGCGAAGCCACATGCCTCAAACTCATCGACATCGAGGCGCAGCAACGTCGCCCGATCAGGGGTCACGAACAGATCAAGCTCCAGATCCTCCGAGATGACTTCATCGGCTGTGAGGAATGCCGGTCGCGTGACATTGCAGTACCAGCCCTTGTGGTGACCGCCGGCGCCATAAATCGCAAACACGTTGAACCAGCGATCGCTGTAGAAGTACTCAATCAGCGAGTCGCCCGGCTCGAAGCGGAGATATCCGAGATCGACCGTGCCACGGCTCCAGGCGGCACGCACAGCAATACTGTTCGCCGTGCGCCACAGCACCACAGCCGGGTAGCGGACCGTCTGCTGCTTGCGTGGCTTCACGAGCGCGACGTGCACCCACGCCTCATCAGACATAACTGCGCCCAAACAGCGATCGCAGCCGCCGGCGCGTCTCGGCACGCACGCTGCGTGCCATCAATGTCGTGATGAACAGCCGAATCTGGCCGAACAACGAGAGCCGTGGCTGTACCAGGCGGCGTAATGCTACCGGGTCGCGCAATGGCAACGGCGACGTATCACGTACCTCGACATGCAGCCGATCGCGCCACTCCAGCTCGACCCAGAACAGATCGGGCATGCTGCGCTGAAAGTAGTAATACGCCGGGTTATACTCGTAGAGGTAGTCGAAGAACTCGCCGAACGGCTCGTCGGGATCACGCGGATGGAGTACCAGCACATCATCGACGCGATTGACATACCAGCGGTGAAACGACCAGTGGAACAGGCGCTCGGCGATCTCCGACGGGCTCTGGATATAGCCAGCGCGGCTGACACGCGACAGCTCATCGGCGAACCTGACCGGGTCATCCATGTGCTCCAGGATGTGCGAGCAGATCGTATACGCAAACGCGCCATCGCGGAACGGCAGATGATGCGCATCCGCAACTACAAACGGCCGGTCGACCACCAGATCGCCGCCACGCTCACGGTTATCGTTGCCGATGAAGCGATCGACCAGCACATTCGAGCGTGGATTCGGATTGTCGCCGCTGCCAATTTCCAGCACCAGGCCAGTTGCAGGTGGGTTGAAACTCTGTCGCATCAGCCGAGATCATCCCCCGACAAGCTGTCGCGCAGGATGTCGATATACTCGAGCGCCAATCCAGTACCTATTGCGACGCAGTTCGCCGGCTGATCGGCGACATAGCACGGCACACCGGTCACCTCAGTGAGCAGTTCATTGATCCGGCGCAGCATCGAGCCACCGCCACTCATGATCATGCCCTTGTCGATGATGTCTGACGACAACTCGGGCGGCGTCTCGGCCAGCACCATGCGCACGGCATTGATCACCGCTTCCAGGGGCTCCTGGATCGCCTCGGTGATCTCATTCGAATTGACTTCGATCGTCCGCGGCAGGCCAGCCACCTGATCGCGGCCACGCACCTGCATCGTCAACGGGCGCTCAAGCGGCAGCGCCGCCCCGATTTCGATCTTGATGCTCTCTGCGGTACGCTCGCCGATCAAGACGTTATACTTGCGCTTGATATAGCCAGCAATCGTCTCATCGAACTTATTGCCACCGACACGCACCGAGTGGCTTGCGACGATGTCATTGAGCGAAATTACTGCGACCTCGGTCGTTCCGCCGCCAATGTCGATGATCATGTTTCCCGAGGGTTGCGCTACCGGGATATTGGCACCGATCGCTGCAGCAAGTGGCTCACGGATGAGGTATGCGACGCGTGCACCAGCGGTCAGTGCTGCCTGACGCACCGCACGCATCTCTACCGTCGTCACTCCGGCGGGGATGCAGATCATCACGTCTGGCTTGCTGATATTGATTGGACCACTCGCCTTGCGGATGAAATACTTCAGCATCGCCTCAGTGATGTCGTAATCGGCAATCACGCCGTTACGCAATGGGCGAATGACCTCGATGCTCTCCGGTTCGCGCCCGAGCATTGCCAGCGCATCGGCACCGACCGCCTTGATGCGGTTGTCTTTGGTCGACAGGGCGACGACCGATGGTTCCGACAAGACGATGCCGCGTCCCCTGACATTGACCAGCACGTTTGCCGTTCCCAGGTCGATACCGATCTTTCGCGCCATTTGGTGCTCCTACCGCACGCGATTGAGCGTCGCGTCGCGCCTCTTGCGAGGGTCTACTGATTGCGCCCCTTCAGATTGCGCAGCGAGACGAGTTTCAGTTCGATCAATGCCCGTCGCAGTTCGGCTTCTGCCAGCGCCATTTCCTGATCGCTGCGCCGCTGCGCCAAGATCGCCTCGGCCCGACGTCGGGTCTCCTCGGCGCGAGCCTGATCGATTTCATCATCGCGATTGGCTGCATCGGCGAGGATGGTCACTCGTGTCGGCAGCACTTCCATGAAACCACCTGTCACGACGTATGCGCTCTTGGTGCCATTCTTGATGATATCGAGCTCGCCGACATCGAGAATCGTCAGCAATGGCATGTGCCGTGGCAGAATGCCGATTCGACCATCTTTCGTGGGGACATTGATCTGATCGACATCATCCGAGAGCACCACGCGCTCGGCAGTCACAATCTCAAGGTGGAACGGCATCATCTCCTCCATCGCCGCGGGTGCGCTGCGGCGACCCGACGATTGCACCTCGCCGGGTCGCCGCAGCGGTGCGGTCGCTTCATGCGTGCGAGGTCACTTCTGCGCCGCTTCATACGCGGTGATCACATCGTCGAGCCCACCCTGCAGCAGGAAGAACGATTCGGGGATGTGATCAACCTCGCCGGCCAGCAAGCGCGCGAAGCTCTTCACCGTGTCACCGACCACTACGTACTTGCCGGCGCGGCC
>CAIQIY010000451.1 GCA_903871975.1 uncultured Chloroflexota bacterium
CGCTGCTCGCCGCCGGCGAACCAGACCCAGCGATCATGCATGCGGAGTGGTGCGACCGCCGCAGTCAGCGCAGCCTGGGCATCGCGCCAGCGCTGCCCACCGTGCCCCAGATGCTGGCGCTCCAGTTCGGTCAGCTGGCTGCTGCTCGCGGCGTGCTGGATGGCCTCGACGCGCCGCAACCGCTCCAGCACGTCGCTGGGCTGCGCGATGACGGCGAACAGGGCGCGGCGAAGCTCGGCGTGCCGGCTGAGGCGGGCAGCGTCGAGCAGCGCCTGCTGCCGCGCCACCTCGGTGTCGGTGACCACATACCACACCACGCCGTGGTGCGGAGCCTGCTGCAGCGCCGCCACCAGCCCGGGGGGTGCCTGCTCGTGGCGCAGGGCTTCGGGCGCGACATACCGCGCGGCGAAGCTGCGCTGGCTGGCGTGGTCCCGGTTGTACTGCATCGCCGTCAACGGGATCGGCTTCAACGTGTCGCGGTTGAGCAATTCGACCGAGAGCGTGCGGCCGATCATGGCGTCGGCCTCGCGGATGGCGCGCGTGATCCGTGTCTGACTGACCATGCCGCCGGTCGCGAGCGTGTAGTCGCCATTCAGTTCGTCGAGCGGCGGCTCGACCAGATCCTGCGCGACGAGCGCCTCGATCGCGTGCTGCAGCGGCACACGCGCCTCGTCGGGCAGGTTCAGCGCCCAACGCAGCGCCTCGCGGCTGGTGCTGATGGTCATCGGGATCACTTCGTGCAGCGCCAGCACACGCAACACCCGCTGCTGCAGCGTGGTGTCGACGGTGGCCGATGCGAACGCGGCCGTGGCACGGTCCATCGCGCGCTGCACGTCGTCGTAGCGCTCGCCGATACTGCCCGCGAAGTAGTCGTATACCTCGTCGACGGTGAGCAGGTTACTCCATCCGGCGTACGCCGATTGCACTGGCGTGCGCGCCAAAAAGCGCGGCAGCCCCTGCTCGTCCTTGAGGAACTGGAACATCGTGCGGGTGCTCTGGGCCACTCGCTGGTTCAGCTCGGGCAACGCCGCGACCGCCAGCGGGTGCAGCGGGAATGCGCCGTCGATCACCACCTCACGCACCCAATCGCGCGGCTGGCCGCGGCTGCTCCAGTACGCCTCGGCGGTGCGCACCAACTGATCCCGTTGCGCCGGCGGCACATAGTCGCTGGCGCTGCCGCTCAGCCGCAACGCGCCGCGGATCAACTCCTCGCCGCGCTGGATCTGCAGCGCATGCTGGGTGAAACGACCACCAACCTTTTCGAGCATGTCGGCCACCGTGCGACTGCGCTCGCTGACGCTGCCGTCGCTGCGCGCACCGGCCGAGGCGAATGGTTCGAGCGCGACGAAGAACAGGTGCAGCTGGTTCTGCCGCGATGCGATCGCCGTCTCGGCGATGTTCTGCAGCATCAGCGCCTCGCTGCGGGCATCCGGCGACGAGGCCAGCCGCTCGAGCACTTCGCTGCCTTCGTCGATGACCAGCAGCACGCCGCTGTGGCTGCCGCGTGCGACCAGCGCGGCGGCCACCGTGCTGTAGGCCTGGTGCGGCTGTTGATACTCGAGGATCTGGAACTGTGTCCCGGTCGTGCGGCGAAATGCTGCCTCGAAGATGCGAAACGCATCATCGGCCGTCGGCGACTCGAGGCGGTCGCGCAACATGGCCAGGCTGGCGATCTCGCTCTGCTCGAGCTGGGCCACGAAGCGCTGCAACACATCGGGATGCTGCTGCTCCCACGAGCCGAGCTGGTCGAGCGCGGCGGCGTAGCGCGTGGTGCCCATCAATTCGCTCAGGCCGGCCTCTCGCAACGTCTGTTCGAGGTGGTACAGCACCAGGCTCTGAAACGAGACTTCGCGCGAGCCACGCAACAGCACGACCAGGTATGGTTTGCGCTCGCGCAGCCGCTTGACCACTGCCGCAGTGCGCGCCTCGTTGACTTTGCGCATGCGCTCGAGCAATGGCTGCAGCGCCGCGTCGTCCGGCGTGCGCTGGTACAGGTTCGCCAGGATGAGCATCACATCCGATTTGCCGGTCCCAAACGTGCCATGAAAGAGCCGCGCACGCTTCTCGTCCGACTCGGCCATGCTCTGTACTACCTGCCAGATGATCTCGAGCGTCGCCTCGGTGGGGATGAAGCCCGCGAGCAGCTCGCGGTTGACCTGTGGGTCGATCAGGTCTTCGGGAATGCGCACCGCCGGGCGAAAACCGGCCGGCACCTCGACGATCTCACTCAGTCGTCTCGTCATCGCTACGCTCCGCCTGTCTCAATCACGGCCCAGTGCCAATCGGGCGGCGCGAGCTGTCGCAGCTCGGCTGCACCGAACAGATGCGTGACGCCGATCACGGCACAACCCGGGGGCCCGAGGCGCATCATGGCATGCATCCAGCTGCGCCGCTCGCCCGTGGCCCAGAACGCCGCCAGGGCGTCGAGCTCGTCGACGATGAGCAGCTGCTCTGGGCAGCCGGCACGCCATTGCGCCAGATCGCGCAGGAAGTGCTCGACGCGGTAGCCGATGATGCGCCCGCCGAGGCTGTCGAAGTACCCCGGATCACGGGTGTAGTTGCGGTAGGCCCAGCCCTGGTGCTGTGCCACGCGCCGCGCCAGTTGTGTCTTGCCGCTCGCCGGCGGCCCGATGATCCAGCCGCAACGGAAGCGCGCGGCGTGGGGCAACGGTGCGAAACGGCGCAACGCCGCCGCGAATGCGTCGTCGGTCATCGTCAGCGCTCCGCGTAATGGCGCTGCACGAGCTCGGCCGGATCGCCGGTGTAGCGCCGCGTCACCGGCTCGTATTGCGTGTCGGCGAATGCGACCAGCCCACGCCGCTCGAGACGGTCGATCAACGCACGGATGGCGCCGGGGGGCATCAGGTAGATGCGCCCGACCCACTCCGGGTCGCGACCGAGCGCGCTCAAGCGTACGCTGCCCTCGCCATCGGCACGCCGCTGCCAGCGGTCGAAGAGCATGTAGGCGGCGATCAGGTCGGGGGGCCCGGCGCTGGCGTGCGCGGTGTACTGCCGCTGCGCACCGCGGCCGCTGCCACTGCCACTGCCGCTGAGCAGGCCGAGTGCCCCGAGTGCCTGTGGGCGGGTGTACATGGTGAGTAGTTCCTGGGCGTCTTTTCTGCTGCCAGATCGGTTTGTGGGAGGCAACTCGAGGGTGCTCAGGGATTGTTCTGCGAGTGCTGAGGCTTCTATAACCAATCCCGGAGCCAGCAAGTGATTGAAGGCATAGTGCCATATGGTCGCGCGGAATCCAATATCAGTCGTAATGCCATAATGGAGCAACCATTGTGTGCCAATATCAGCCAAATATGGATCATTTTGATAAATTAATGATCCGATCACTGAAG
>CAIQIY010000452.1 GCA_903871975.1 uncultured Chloroflexota bacterium
CACACCGCACGACCGGCCGGGTCGCCGCTCATCCGGGCGTACTGCCAGCGCGCCGCAGCGTGATGGTGAAGCGCGTACCGACGCCGGGGGTGCTGTCGACGGCGAGCTGCCCGTCCAGCGCCGCGACGATGCCGGCCGCGATCGCCAGGCCGAGGCCGGCGTTGCCGGTGTCACGTTGGCGTGCATCATCGACGCGGTAGAACGCCTCGAAGATGCGTGGCAGATGCTCGGCGGCGATGCCGACGCCGGTATCGCCGACGCTGATGACGACGTGGTTCGGCTGCAGGGCACCATCGAGCGTGACCTGCCCACCGGCCGGCGTATGACGCACGGCGTTGTCGAGCAGGATGAGCAACACCTGCCGCAGGCGCTCGCGATCGGCATGTGCCACACCCGCGCAGTCGGCCGCGCGTACCACGACGCCGCGTTCGGCGGCCAACCGCGCCATCTGGCGCGCCACGTCGTCGCAGAGCGGCGCGAGCGCCACCGGCTCCAGCGACCACCGCAGGGCGCCGGCATCGATGCGCGACAACAGCAACAGGTCATCGACCAGGCGACGCATGTGGTCGCTCTCGCTGATGATGTCGGCACACAGTTGCCGCTGTTCGTCGTCGCCGGGTGGCGTGCTGCGCTGGGCCACCTCGGCGCTGGCGCGAATGAGCGTCAGGGGCGTGCGCAGTTCGTGGCTGGCGCTGGCGATGAAGCGCTGTTGCCGCTGCCACGCGTCTTCGGCCGGCCGGATGGCGCGCCCGGCCAGCCACCAGCTCGCCAGGCCCACCAGCAGCATGCTGCTCGCGCCGATCGTCACCAGGCCCAGCGCCAGGCGCTCGAGCACCCGGTGCTGATCGCGCAGCGGGCGACCGAGCTGCAGCGCCGCCGGCCCGCCCGGCTGGTCGAATCGGTAGGTCAGCAGGCGATACGGCCCGCCATCACCCAGCACGACGGTACGCACATCGCGCCCGTGGCGCTGCGCAGCCGCGAAGGCGGCCTGATCGGTGAGCGGTGGCGCCGTGCCGGCATCGACGTCCGGAGCAAACAGCACACGGCCGGCACCATCGAGCAGCACCACCGTGATCGCCGCCAGCTCGGCCGCATCGGCGGGTTCGTCGACGAGCAGGCCGTCGTCGTCATCCTCGCCGTCGTCCTCCTCGTGGTCCTCGGTGTCGCCGGGGCGGGGCGGTACTGCCGGCACCACCGTCGCACCATCGCGCAGCGTGCTCCAATCGCGATCTGCCGCGCGCAGCTCGGCGGGGATCGGCGCGCGCAGCGCGTGGAACTCGTGGGCCATCTGGTGGGCCAGCGCCAGATCGGTGACGTCGGCGAAATAGCGCGCGATGATCCCGTAGACCCCGATGCCGGAGACGACGAGCAGCAGCAGCGCAGCACCGGCGTACAGCATCGTGAGCTGGACGCGCAACCGTGGCAGCATCACTCGGCCTCGAGGCGGTAGCCGATGCCGCGCACTGTGGTGATGAGGTCGCGCTCGCGCGGCTCGTTGAGCTTGCGCCGCAGGTACGAGACGTACACATCGACCATCTGCGGCTGCACGTCGCGATCGCCGGGCCACACGTGGTCGAGAATGCGGCTGCGGCTGAGCGTCTGGCCACGGTGGCGGAGCAGAAACTCCAGCAGGTTCCACTCGGTCAGCGTCAGCTCGAGCACGCGTGTGCCACGCCGCGCCGTGTGCCCGCGCAGATCGAGGACCAGCTCGCCGGCGCGCAGCTCATCGAGCGCGCCGTCGTGGCTGCCACGCCGCGCCAGCGCCCGCACGCGCATCAGCAGCTCCTCGAAGGCGAACGGCTTGACCAGGTAGTCGTCGACGCCGCTGGCGAAGCCGACTGCCTTGTCTTCGAGCTGGCCGCGTGCGGTGAGCATGAGTACGGCCGTCGGCACCCGTGCGGCGCGCATGCCGCGCACGATCGCCGGGCCATCGCGCCCCGGCAGCATCCAGTCGATCACGGCGACGTCGAATGTGCCGCCGAGCGCCAGATCGAGGCCGGCGTCGCCATCGTGGGCCATGCTGACGCGCCAGTGCTCGTCGTGCAGCACGCGCGCCATCAGCCGCGCCAGCCGTTGATCGTCTTCGATGAGCAGAACGTTCATCGCCGTCACCTCCTGCCGCCATCATACGTCACCTTTCTTGGAATGGGATGGGAAGCCGGCCGGTCGCCGTTCATCCGATTCCAGTCTGCATGGGGGATGATGTCCATGGTTGATCGGCCACCGCGCTGGTGCGGCTGGCAGCCAAGCGATGGAGGACACCGGGATGGTTGCATGGATCGTGCGTACGCTCGCCGTGGCGATGCTGCTGGGCGGTGGCATGCCGGCCGCCGGCGCCGTCGACACCGCGGCTCGGCCAGCGCCCGCCGGCCTGCTGCAGGCAGCAGACGATGACGATGACGAGGATGACGACGACGACGGCAATCGCCGTCTGCGTGGGCTGGTCGCAGCATTGCCCGCCGACCGGCTCGGCGATTGGTTGGTCGGTGATGTGACGGTGCGTGTCGACGCTGCCACCCGCATCGACGAGGACGACGAGCCGATCACGGTCGGCACCTGCGTGTCGGTGCAGTACCGCATCACCGCCGGCATCGCACGGGCGCGGCGGATCGCCGGCACCGATGCCTGGCACTGCGATGGCACCAGCCCGACGCCGGCACGCGAGGCGACCGGTGTGCTCGAACGCCTGCCTGATGGCATGATCGGGGTGTGGCGTGTCGCGGGCGTCGAGTACACCAGCGATGCGCAGACGACGCTCGAGCTCGACCACGGGCCGTTCGTGCTCGGCGGCTGTGTCGACGTCCGCTATCGCGCCGACTTCCGTGCGATCGAGATCGGCACCACCGAGGCGGACGACTGCGGCGATACGGCGACCCGCACACAGACCGGGACCATCGGCGCGCGGCCGGCAGGCACGATCGGCGACTGGACCATCGGCGCAGTGACGGCGACCGCCGACATGCAGACGACCGTCGACACCGAGGACGGCCCGCTGGCGGTCGGTGGCTGTGCGACGCTGCGCTGGCATGCGCAGGCCGGCGGGAACCGTGCCGTCGGGATCGAGGCCGAGCACCGCTGGCGCTGTGGCGATGGCAGTGCGACCAATCGCCGCTACGGCACGGTCGATGTCCTCCCGGCGACGACGCTCGGCGTCTGGACGATCGCCGGTGAGCAGTATCGCGTCGATGAATCGACGCAGATCGAGGCCGATGACGACCATCCCATCGTGGTAGGTGGGTGCGTGCGCGTGACATCGGCAGTCGTCGCCGGCGTCAACCAGGCGTATCGCATCCATGCCAGCGATGCCGAGCGCTGTGCTGGCGGTGCCCCCGACGACCGCGAGACCCAACGCGTCTATGCGACGATCACCGCCATGCCGGCGCCGCCATTCCTGGGCAGCTGGACGATCGGCACGCTCACCGCGCTGGCCGATGCGGACACCCGCTTCGAATCCGGTGCCAGCATGGCGGTCGGCGACTGCGTCGAAGCCGAATACCGCGTCGTCGCCGGGGCCAACCGCCTCACCGCCGTCGAGCCACGCCGGGCGGCACGGTGCGCCGACGGCGTGACGCGCGGCTACGGCACCCTGACGGTCATCCCGGCCGGTGGCGCTGTCGGCGACTGGACCATCGGCGGGACGGTGGTGCGGGTCGATGGCAGCACGGTGCTGGACCAGGAGCACGGCCCATTCGTCATCGGCGCGTGGGTCGAGCTGCATGCCCGGCTGGTCGGCGGCCGGCTGACGGCGACGCGGCTCGAGACGGCGGTCGCGCCGGGAACTGGCGGCATCGATGCGGTCGGTACCCTCGATGCCCGCCCGACCGATGACGCTGGCGCGTGGGTCATTGGCGGAACCAGCTACACGGCGACCGATGATGTCCAGGTGGCGCTGGATGCCGCGGCAGCGCGGTCGCGGTCGGCGACGCCGGTGTTCGTCACCGTCAATGCGTATCGCGATGCGGCTGGTGTGCTGCGCCTCACCCAGGTGCGGAGCGGTGGCTATACGCTGCTGGTGCCGGCGCTGCGCCGGTGATGGTGCTGCGGCGCGCCATCCCGGCTTCGGCGACGCGCAGCCAGCCGCTTGGGGGCGGGTGGCGGCCGGGGCGCCCGGGTACGTGCGCTCGGTCGTGGTGCCGCGACACCGTCATCGCGCCATGCGTTTGGACGCAGCCTGGCATCACTGGCTGCAGGCATATGCCCCCTCGCCAGCTGCACACGTAGAACACATGTGCTACAATGCTGTGGCGATGCCGTGCCACAAGCCCGCCACGAACCGGCGGGCATGCCATGCTGCCGGCACGGTGCGGGCAGTCGGGCGCCGGCGCGACAGGTGCCGAGAGGAGCACGATGACGATCATGATCGAGGCGGCGATCGCCGCACCCATCGAACACGTGTGGCGGGCGTGGACCACCGCCGACGACATCACGCACTGGAACGCCGCATCGACGGACTGGCATTGCCCATCCGCCGCCATCGACCTTCGCCCTGGCGGTGCCTTCTCGTATCGCATGGAAGCCCGGGACGGCAGCATGGGTTTCGACTTCGCGGGGACGTTCACCGTTGTCGAACCATACCGGCGGATCGCCTACATGCTGGGCGATGAACGCTCGGTGGTCGTCGAATTCATCCCGGCCGCGCCGCTGGTGATCGTGCGCGAGACGATCGATCGTGATCCGTCCCACAGCGCCGAGCAACAGCAGGCCGGTTGGCAAGCCATCCTCGACACCTTCAAGCGCCATGTCGAAGGCGGTGAACCGGCGGAACCGCGCGCGCGCCGGGGGGAGCAGCCAGTCGTGGCCAGGCAGAAGATCACGCCGTTTCTGTGGTTTGATGGCCAGGCCGAAGCAGCAGCGCGCTACTACGTGTCGCACCTGCCCGATTCGCGCATTGACACCATCGTCCGCGCGCCAGCCGATCATCCCAGCGGCCGCGCCGGAGCCGTCCTGACGGTCGAGTTCACCCTGTGCGGTCACCGGTATGTCGCGTTGAACGGTGGGCCGGGTGTGGCATTCACCCAGGCGGTCTCGTTTCAGATCACCTGCGCTGATCAGGCCGAAGTCGACCGGCTGTGGCTGGCGCTCGCCGAGGGCGGGGCCGAGGGGCAATGCGGCTGGCTCACGGATCGCTGGGGCCTGTCGTGGCAAGTGGTACCGACGCGGCTGCACGAGTTGCTGGGCGACCCGGATGGTGATCGCGCGCGACGCACGATGGAAGCCATGCTCACGATGCGAAAGCTGAACATCGCCGAACTCGAACGCGCCGCGGCCCAGGCCTAGTGGCCCAACCCTCGGCGCATCACGTCGCACCAGCGCCCAGGGCATGCATGCGGTACCATGGCGTATGCATCGCGTCGGCGCCCACATGACGTCGGCGCGGCAATGACCGCCACTCCGTCGTCCGGGGCGTCGCCGCTGCCCACAGCAGGATGGCGCTCGCGCGTCCGGCTGCGGTGGCGCGCCCCTCCCAGGGAGCCGGGCGGCGCATCACCGCAGGATCTGGCCATGCCCGGCATACCACCGCCACCGCGCAGCCGCGGGCAGCTGGCGCCAATCCCGCGGCTGCCGGTCGCTCACGAACGCCCGGCGGCGCGCGCGCGCCGGACCAGCCAGATGCCCGTGAGCAGAAACCAGCCTTGCACGGCAGTCGTCCCGAGCACCGGCACGACCGGGCCAGGGTCGATTCCGACGACGTCGGCCGACGTCACCAGCAATGCGCCGGCTGCAACCAACCCTGTGACGCCGAACCAGCGTGGGATCGTGGCGCGACGCCAGCCACCGATGATCAGCAGGGTGATCGAGCATGCGGCGATGATGCTGACCCCCAGCACTTCACCGATCGTCCCTCCGTAGGCGTTGAGCAGCTCGTATGCCAGGGTGAGCGTATACCGCTGCTGCTCGTCGCTCGCCGTGGCCCACATGCGCGCCAGTTCGGGCATGGGGACGAGCCAGCGAATGATGCCGATGCTGCGTGCCAGCGCCGATGCCGTTGCAAGTGCGATGATGATCTTCTTGAGGACATGATCACCATCGGGCAACACATATTCGCTCAATAGTGCCATTGTCACCAGGAACAGGATCGAGTAGATCAGATAGGCGATATATCCTGCCGTGACGGAAGCTTGTTGATCGAGCAGTCGTGGCAGCATCGTCGATGCCGGATCGCCGAGACTGATCGGCCAATCAATCGCAGCGCCGAGCACCACCGTTGGTATGATGATCAGCAGCGCCTGCACAAGACTGACAGAGCCGGCCCACGCGGCCACGCGGCTGTTGGGGGCATCATGTGTCAGAGCACTCGGTAGCATGTGCGTTCCTCCCATCTCGTCGTCAACGCGACACCATCTATCCTCGGGCGTGCGGCGCGGGTCGCATGTGCCGCACGCGGCGGGCGATGCATCGCCGGGCTCAGGCGGGCTGCCGGCGCCGCAGCCAGGCCGCGGTCGCGGCGATCTGCTCGGCAGCAGGCGGCGGATGCGCGCGTCGGACATCACGAACGGCTGCTCGAACTGGTACTGCATCTCCGGCAGCTCACGCAGCAGCGGATCGAACGCACCCAGCAGCCGCAGCAGCCATCCCGGCATCTGCCGCGTCTGCAGCGGCACCTGCAGCGCTGCCGCCAGCGCACCCAGCAGCGCACGGCCCGGCTGGGCGGCGAGCACGGGCAGGTGCAGCGTCTGGCCCGCAAGCTCGGGGTGCATCCCGAGCTGCAGCAGCCCGTCGGCGACGTCGGGCACGTAGCTCCACGAGTGTGGCTGATCGATGTCGCTGATGACATCGACGGCGGCGCCGGCGAGCAGCTGGGCGATCGCGCGCGGGTGCAGCAGCGTGGCGTTGTCGGCACCCGGACCGAAGAAATCGCTGGCCCGCCCGATGGTCACGGCCACATCGCCGCGCACATGCATGGCGCGCAGCTCGTCGGCGAGCTGCTTGCGGATGACGCCCTTGCGGCTGCGCGGCTGTTCCGGTGTCTGCTCGTCGAACGTGCCGGTGGCGCCGACGGCGTACAGATTGTCGAGCACGACGAGACGCGCGCCGGCCGATTGCGCCGCCGCTGCGATCGAGCGCGTGAGCGGCGGCAACTGGGTCGCCCACATGTGGTAGGGCACGTTGGCACAATGGTAGACCACGGTCGCGCCGGCGGCGGCGCGGATGGCCGATGCACGGTCCGACGCATCGGCCTGCACCGCCTCGTGGGCCGTGTGGCGACGCGCCTCGGCCGTGCGCCGGACGCTGCGCACCGCCAGACCGCGGGCGAGCAGCAGGTCGACCAGCCGGCTGCCGACCTGGCCGGTCCCGAAGACGACATGGAGTGCGGATGATGCGATCATGGTGATGCTCCCTCACTGGCTGATGCTCGGCGTCGTATGCACGACTGCCGTCGATGTGGCCTGGTCGAGCAGGAAGCGCGCGGCCGACGCCGCCGTGATCGTGCGGCCGATGCCACGGCCATCGATGCTGCTGCGTACTGGTGCGTCGGGGCCAGCGATGATGCTCGGCAGCCGCACGGCCACCCATTCGGCGCGGCTCGCGCGCAACGCGGCCTCCATGCGCTCCTTGTCCGCGATGATCGGCAACAACCAGCGCAGAACCAGCGGAATCACGATGCGATTGGCGAACCACGTGCCGCTGCCGCCGACACCGATGTTCGACATGCACACGATGCGCCTGACGTGCTGCCGCTCCATCGCTTCCAGCACGACCACGACCGAGTCCGAGATGAGCGTGGTGCGCGTGCCGTCGCCCCTGCCGCCGATGCCGAGGCAGTGGATGACGGCATCGGCGCCAGCAATGCAGCGCTCGACGTCGCTTGGTGCAGTGGGGTTGCCACCGAAGACGACGAGCTGCGGGTGGCTCAGCGATACGCGACGCGCGTCACGCACCAGCGCCGTGACGGTGTGGCCGCGCGCGAGTGCCTGAGCGACGACGTGGCTGCCGGTGAGGCCGGTGGCGCCGAAGATCGCGAGCTGCATGCCGTTCCTCCTTCATGTCTCGCGCTCGCCGGGCGCGTGGGGTGCCCGTCCGCCCCGCATGCGTGCGCCTGGCCAAAAACTGTACACTGTAAATATACACCGTATTGTTTCAACCGTCAACCCAGGCGCGCAGGCGGCCAGGGCTGGTGCAACGCGCAGTGCGGTATTCGCGCGGTTCAAGGCCACGATGTTCGTCGGTCGTTGCCCCTGCACGCGCAGCGAGGCCACGCACCATGCTGGTAGCGCACCGCTCCGCGACGGTGCATCAGCCCTGCGCAGGCCGTCGACCGCGCGCCGACCGCCACCGGCAGTCGCGTTCGGCGCAGCATGGCGTGGGCAGCGCGGCGGGGCCGGCAGCGAACCGGGACTCGTGGCCGAATCGTCGCGGGGGGCGGCGGCAGACGCTCCCTCGCAGGCGGCGCGTCGCCGTGTCGGCCGTGCTGCGGCAGCGGCGGGCCACTGGGCACACGTAGGTGACGGTCGTGCGGCGAGCGCTGCGCTATACTGGGGCGAACCCGACATCATCAGGAGCGAGGGAGCGATGCGAGCGATTCTGCTGGCCGGATTGCTGGTGTGGTATGGCCTGCTGGTGGTGCCGGCAGCGGCGCAGGCCCCAGAGTTCATGACCCTGGATCCGCCGACGGTGACCATCGCTGCCGAACGCGGTGCCGTGGTCGAGCGGCGCATCGTGCTGCGCACTGCCGGTGTCGTCAACGCGCTGAGCGCGGTTCCGGGGCAGCTGGTACGCGCCGACGATGCCGCCGCGCTGGCACCGACGGCATTGCAGGCACGCGCCGAGCGTACGGCGGCCGACGGCGGCGAGCAGCTGACGCTCTGGCTGCGCGTCGACACGCGCGGCGCGCCGGCGGGCCGCTACCACGGCCAGATCCTGGTCACCCATCGCGGCAGCGCACAATCCGACGGAGCAGTGCTGCCGGTGACGCTCACCATCAAGGACCCGCCGGCGCCGGCGTTGCTGCTGCTGTTCGCCGGCGTGGCG
>CAIQIY010000453.1 GCA_903871975.1 uncultured Chloroflexota bacterium
GCCATCGCGCGTTCCGGCGATCTCGACATCACTGATGTGGTCGCGACCCGCCGTCGAGTACTTGAAGTTCTCGGAGCGGTCTTCGACAAACTTGACCGGGCGACCGATCTTCTTCGAGGCCCACATGGTGAATGCCATGTCGTTGTAGCAGAAGATCTTCTGGCCGAAGCCACCACCCACATTCGGCGAGATCACCCGCAGCTTCGGTTCGGGGATGCCGAAGACGAACGCGGTGAGCAGCAAGCGCATCACGTGCGGCGCCTGCGAGGTCGTCCACAGCGTATATTCGCCCGTCGACGACTCGTAGCGCGCCAATGCGCCACGCGTCTCCATCGGCGTCGGCAGCAGCCGCTGGTTGATGATCTCTTCGCGAACGACGACTTCGGCCGCGGCGATGGCGGCATCGGTCGCCGCAGCGTCGCCGCAATCCCACTTGAAGATCACGTTGTTCGGCGCGTTCTCGTGGAGTTGTGGCGCCCCTGGCTCGACGGCCTTGCGCGCATCGACCACCACGCCGAGCGGCTCGTAGTCGACATCGATCAGGTCGGCAGCATCGCGGGCGACGTAGCGATCTTCGGCCAGCACCAGCGCGACGGCATCGCCCGCGAAGTGGACTTCGCCGACCGCCAGGGCGCGCGGGGTGTTGAGGTTGTTCTGGACGCGCCCACCGGCGGCAGCCCAGGCACAGGGCAGCGGGTTGATGTCGAGCATGTCTTCGCCGGTGAACACGGCGACCACGCCCGGGTGCGCCTGTGCGCGGCTGGTGTCGATGCTGCGGATCCTGGCGTGCGCGTACGGGCTGCGCAGCACCACCGCATGCACCATGCCCGCGAGCTTGATGTCGTCGAGGAAATTCCCCTGACCCACGATCAACTGGGGATCTTCGCGGCGCTTGAGCGCCTTGCCGATAACCTTCGTCGGTGCCTCAGCAGTCATTGCGTGTCTCCCTTCGCCAGATGGCGCGCGGTCATGCCGTGACGGCGTCGCCCCGCATCTTCGCGGCCGCGTGCTGCACGGCGCGCACGATGTTGTGGTACCCCGTGCAGCGGCACAGATTGCCCTCGAGCCCGTGGCGTACCTCGTCGTCGCTTGGGTTGGGGTTCTGCTGCAGCAGATCGGCGGCAGCCATGATCATGCCCGGCGTGCAGTAGCCACACTGCAGCCCGTGACACTCCCAGAAACCCTCCTGCAGCGGGTGCAGCTCGCCGGCCGGCGCCAGGCCTTCGATGGTCGTGACCGATGCTCCGTCGACTTGCACCGCAAGCACGGTGCAGGCCTTGACGCTCTGGCCATCGACGTGCACGACACAGGCGCCACATTGGCTGGTGTCGCATCCGATGTGCGTTCCGGTGAGATTCAGTTGCTCGCGCAGATAGTGCACGAGAAGCGTACGCGGCTCGACTGTGCTGGTGTGGGCTTTGCCATTGACCGTGACTGTGATGGTGCTCACCGTTGACACCTCCGCATCTTGCTGTCGCCAACTGCCATCCGCCGCCATCGCGATACCCGCACATGCCGTGTGCATGCGCCGGATTGCCCTTCGTGCTGCCGCTCAGCGGCGGCCCGAACGGCCGAGCAGAAATCCAAGGACGAGCGCGATGGCGAGCGCGATCCATGGATTCTGGAC
>CAIQIY010000454.1 GCA_903871975.1 uncultured Chloroflexota bacterium
AGCGGCTGGAACATCACCATCATCGCCAGCGGCCTGGCGGTACTCGCACCCCACCTGCGCCTCGATCGACGTGGCACGCTCGGGCTCACGCTGGTCATCATCTGGCTCTATACAGCCTTCGTCGGTCTCGGCGCCACCGTCGTGCGCGCAGCCGTAATGGGGAGCATCGTGGTGATCGGTCACCACCTCGATCGCCCTGGTGCCGTCTGGACGACACTGTTCGCGGCGTGTTGGGCGATGACGCTCTGGCAACCACAGACACTCTGGGATATGGGCTTTCAGCTCTCGGCGCTCGCGACGGCCTCGCTGCTGATGTTTGGGGCGCCGGTCGATGCGCTGCTCGGCCGCACGCCATTGGCCTGGCGCGGCCTCGGCTGGGCGCGCGAGGCTCTGGCCGCGACGCTGGCGGCACAGTGGCTGGCGTTGCCGTTGATCCTCTACCACTTCGGCACGCTGAGCGTGATCGCGCCGTTGGCGAATGTCGTCATTCTGCCGGCAGTGCCGCTGGCGATGTTGTTCGGCGCCATCGCCCTCGCGGCGGCACTCGTCTGGTTGCCGCTCGGCCAGTTGCTGGCATGGCCGGCGTATTTGTGCTTTGCCTGGCAGACAGAGGCGGCGCATCTGCTGGCGGGCGTGCCGTGGGCCGCGCGGCAGGTGCCGCCCGTGCCATTGTGGGCCCTGCTCGTCGGCTACGGGCTGATCATCACCACCGGCATCTGGCTGATGCGGCGAGCGGATCGGCACGCATCGCCCGTGGTATGATGGTGGTGAGTATGACGCTGGTGGAACCGCGGCCGCGTCGGCGCGCGGAAGCGAGCATATCGATGGAATCACCCCCCGTATGCGTCGACGGCGATGCTGGTGCGCGGGCGCCGACGCTCCGCCTGCTCGGCGGCGCCATGCTCGGCACGCATCACGCGGTTCCGCGGCGGTTGCGGCGGCTCCTGGGGTACCTGGCTATCGAGCGCGAGCGCGACCATGAGCGTACGGTGCTGGCCAGCTGGCTTTGGCCCGACGAAGCGCCCGATGCCGCGATGCGATTGCTGCGCCACCACACCTGGCTGTTGCAGCAATTTGCTGCCGCGAGTGGCATCGAGCTGGTGCTGGCCAGCCCAGCCCATGTGCGCATCCACCCCACGATCGTGACTGATGTCCAGCGGATCAGCGTGCTGCACGCCGCGACCAGCGGCCACTGCCATCGCCGGCGCATCGGTTGCGCCAGCTGTTGTGCCCGGCTGTTGCAGCTGCTCGATGTCGGCGATGGCGAGCTGCTCGCAGGAATCGTGCCTGAGCACGACGATGCATATGGTGCATGGCTGCATCGCTGGCGGGAACAGATCCACGATGTGCGCATCGGTGCCTTGCACGATCTGACCGTCGATGCACACCTCAGGGGCGATGGTGCCGCCGCACAGGTATATGCCCAGCGTTGGATCGCTGCCGAGCCGTGGAACGAAGATGCCCATCGCATGCTGATCGAACTACTCGGGCGCGCTGGCCGGCGTGCTGCGGCGCATCGCCAGGGGCGGCGGGCTGCCACCATCGTCGAGCGTGAGTATGGGGAGGCACTCGAGCCCGCGACCCGGCAACTGCTCGTTGCCGTCACCAGTGGCACGCTCGGGCCGTATGTCCATGCGCATGGCGTATCACCCGGACTGCGTCGGCCGATTGGCCGTGCAGGCATTTGTGGCACCATCCATGCGACAATCGCCGACCCGGCGCAACGCCTGATGACGCTGCATGGCATCGGCGGCGCGGGCAAGACGACACTGCTCGCCGAGCTGGTGCGGCAACTGGCGCCGCAATTCGCCGATGGTGCATGGTTCCTCGACGTGGCACACGGCGATGATCGCTTCGGCATGCTCGCAGCTCTGGCGCAGGCGGCTGGCGTCAGCCTCACCGGCCAGCACGATCCGCTGGCTGCGGTCGCGGCAGCGTTCGGCGACCGCGATCTGCTACTGGCGCTCGACAATGTCGAGCATGTCGCCAGCGCTGCCACCCTGATCGAAGCGCTGCTCGGTCGTACCACGCGCCTGGTGATCATCTGTGCTGCGCGGCGACGCCTGAACCTGCGCGGCGAACTGGTCATCGCAGTGGACGGGCTGGCGTCGTCGCCCGAGGATGACACCCATGAAGCGCCAGCGGTGGCATTGTTCCTCACGTGCGCGCAGGCAAACGATCTCGCTCGCAACTGGCATGCCGAGGCGGCGGCGATCGCACAGCTGTGCCGCATGGTCGGCGGCCTGCCGCTGGCGATCGAGTGGCTCGCCTGGCTGGCGCGTGCCGTACCGTGCGATGTGCTGGTCGAGCAGTTCGCCGTTCACCTGGAGCGCGCGGTACCCGGCCATGCCGACGGGGTAATCGACGGCGCACCATCGCTTCATGCGGTCTTCATGGGCGTCTGGGATGCGCTGGATCCCGCGCAGCGCCGTGTGTTGCAGGCATGCGCAGTGTTTCGCGCCGGCTTCAGCCTCGCCGATCTGGCCGCCATCCTCGATGCACCGGAGCTGGCGCTTCGGCCGGCGCTCACGGCGTTGATCGATGCTGCACTGGTGCGCTGGCAGGATGGCTGCCGCGCATACCTGCATCCGCTCATCGCCCAGTTCACCCGCATCCTTGCCCCACCAGACGACGCACTGACTACTCGCCATGCCGTGCGACTGCTCGGCATCCTGGCCGATCCCGTCTTCGGTCGGATCAATCCTGCAGCCTATGTCGCGGCTGCGCGCCTACGCGAGCGATTCGACGACATCGCGATCGCCTGGAAGCATGCCGTGCTCGTGGGGCATTGGCAACTGGCTCGTGCTGCGCTGCCGGCGTGGTACACCATCGCGACGGCCCTCGGCTGGGCCGAGCGCATCGCGGCACTGATGGCGCGCAGTGCCTGCGGTGCCGCACCGCTCGTGGCGCTGGAACTGTGGCGCACCGAAGCGCGGCTGCGCCTCGACCTTGCCGATCGGGCGGCACTGGCGCAGCTGGTCGTACAGATCCAGCGCAGCGCACCACAGCCACACGATCCCCGGCTCGGCCTGGAGCTGGAGTGGTTTGTGGCGATGGTTGATGGGCTCGCCGGTGAGCGTCTGACCGAATATGCGGCAGCACTACGACGTGTGCTGGTGCTGGCGGGCGCTGACCATGACACGCTGCGCGCCGAGGTGTGCTATCGGCTGGGGCGCTGCCTGATGGATCAGGGTGATCTCGCCGGCGCACAGCGCCAGTTGGAAGACAGCCTGGCACTGATGCGGCGGCACGATGATTGGCCGGGTACCGTGCGGGTGCTCAACAGCCTGGCCCAGCTGCCGGCACGCGCTGGCGATCTCGCCGGATCATTGCCGCACTTCGACCAGTTGCTCGACCGCGCCCGGGCCATCGGTGATCCACGCTCGCTCGCGCTCGCACTGAAGAATGGTGGCGTCATCCGCGCCTTGCTCGGCATCGAGACCGAGCGGGCGATCGCTGCGCTCGAAGAGAGCGAGCACCTCGTCGGCACACTCGGATCCGTGGCCTTGCACATCGAGACGCTCCATTCGCTGGCGCATGCGCGGCTGGCGTGTGGCCATACACGGCATGCTGCCCGAGCGTTGTGTCGCGCCGCCGAACTCGCGTTGACGCAATCACATGTGCCGCGGCTCCTCGAGATCATCGAGGGTTTCGGTGTCTTGATGGCTCAGTCTGACGAGCCAGCGCTGGCCTCGTCGCTGCTGTCCCTGGTTGCCGAGCACCAGGCGACCGACGCATTCACGCGTCGGCGGGCGCGCGAGCGATTGGCCACGCTCGACGCCGGGCTGCCGGCACTGGTCGCCCCGGAGGCACCGGAGCATGTCCTGCAGCAGCTGCTGGCGCGAGTTCGTGCATCTGCCGAATCGCCGCCCGCTGCGCCGCGGACAGCACGCTGATGCGACACCAGACTTGCGCGGGACGATGCATGGCACGCGTGGGCGGTGTTCGCGCACGTGCGAACTCGTTCGCGATGCCTTGCTGCGCGCCGGATGCGATCGGGGGCTTCGTTCGGCGGCGATGTCCGCAGCGTGAACCGTGCGACGATCGGCTGCTGCGCCACATCAGCCCTGCAGACGACCGGCCGATCTGCCCACACGCCCCGCCGATACGGTATAATGCCGACGTGCTTCGATCACGCCGGCACCGTGCGGTGTGCCGCCGCGGCGCTGACAGGTGTGCATCATGGGTTTCCGGGTCGAATCACCATTCATCCCCACCGGTGACCAGCCACGCGCCATCGCGCAGATCGTCGATGGGTTGCGCACCGGCCACCGACACCAGACGCTGCTCGGTGCGACCGGCACCGGCAAGACATTCGTCATGGCCAAGATCTTCGAGACCCTCGAGCGGCCGGCGTTGGTCATGGCGCACAACAAGACACTCGTCTCGCAGCTGTACGCCGAGTTTCGCGAGTTGCTGCCCGACGCCGCCGTCGAGATGTTCATCTCGTACTACGATTCGTACACCCCCGAAGCCTATGTCCCGAGCAAGGATCTCTACATCGAGAAGGAAGCCTCGATCAATGAAGAGATCGACCGCCTGCGCCACGCTGCGACACAAGCGCTGTTCACCCGGCGCGATGTCCTGATCGTCGCATCGGTGTCGGCGATCTATGGCCTCGGCTCGCCGCAGGACTACGGTCAGGTCGCGATTCCGCTGCGCACGGGCGAGCCACGCAATCGCGACAAACTCCTGCGCCAGCTGCTGGATCTCCAGTTCGAACGCAACGACATCGATTTCCATCGTGGGACGTTTCGCGTGCGCGGCGATGTCCTCGATATCTTCCCGGCCAATGCCGAGACGGCGTTGCGCGTCGAGTTTTGGGGCGATGAGATCGAACGAATCACCGGGTTCGATCCGTTGACTGGCGAAGTCCTTGTGCGCCATGCGGCAGCCGAGATTTACCCGGCCAAGCACTTCATCGCGACGACCGACAAACTGCGCCTGGCGCTGGCCGACATTCGCGATGAACTCGATGAACGGGTTCGCGAGCTCGAACAGCGTGGCAATGTCCTCGAAGCGGCCCGATTACGCCAACGCACCACCTATGACCTCGAATTGCTCGGCGAGATTGGCTATTGCTCGGGGATCGAGAATTACTCGCGCCACATGGACCGCCGGGCTGCGGGGCAGACACCCTGGACATTGCTGGATTACTTTCCCGACGATTTCATCCTGTTCGTCGACGAATCGCATATCTCGCTGCCGCAGGTGCGGGGCATGTATCAGGGCGACCGTTCACGCAAGCAGACGCTGGTCGATTATGGCTTCCGCCTGCCATCGGCGCTCGACAACCGCCCACTGCAGTTCGACGAGTTCGAGCTGCGTTGGCGCCAGGCGGTGTATGTCTCGGCGACCCCCGGGCCCTACGAGCTCTCGCGCTCGGCGCAGGTCGTCGAGCAGATCATCCGGCCGACCGGCCTGCTGGATCCGCGTGTGGTCGTGCGACCCACTGCCGGGCAGATCGATGACCTGATCGGCGAGGTTCGCCGTCGCGTCACGCTGGGGCAGCGCGCGTTGGTCACGACGCTCACCCGACGAATGGCCGAGGATCTCACCGACTACCTCAAGGAGGTCGGCGTCCGCGCGAGTTACATCCACGCCGATGTCGAGGTGCTCGAACGCGTCGAGATCCTGCGCGATCTGCGGCTGGGCGTCTATGATGTCTTGGTCGGCATCAACCTGTTGCGCGAAGGCCTGGATCTGCCCGAGGTCTCGCTTGTCGCCATCCTCGATGCCAACAAGGAGGGCTACCTGCGATCGACGTCGGCGCTCATCCAGACGATTGGCCGCGCTGCGCGCCACATCGACGGGATGGTGGTGATGTACGCCGATACGATCACGGCCTCGATGCGCGGCGCGATCGACGAGACGGAGCGACGCCGTGCCGTCCAGGAGCAGCATAACCGTGATCACGGCATCACACCGGTTGGCATCGTCAAAGCCGTTCGTGACTTGACGGATCGTGTGCGCAACGCAGCCGAGACGCGGGAGCCGTATGCCGCGAATGCACCACCGCCGGTCTCGCGTGATGAATTGACCCAACTCATCAAGGATCTCGAGAAGCAGATGAAGCAGGCAGCCAAAGCGCTCGAGTTCGAACGTGCAGCCGCATTACGCGATCAGATCGTCACATTGCGCCAGACAATCGCACTCGACACTATTCCAGCAGGATGAGGGGTTCATCGTGGCAGTCCAGGTCTGGGTCGGCGAGAAGCCCGAACATTCGAATGAACGGCGTGTCATCATGGCACTGGCGAGCGCGCTTGATCGCCTCGACGGCCTGTATCTCGCTCTGGCCAATTTCAGCGTCGGTGGCCGCACGATTGACCTGGTGATCATCAAGTCCGATGCAATTTTCATCATCGAACTCAAACATTGTGATGGTCGGGTGTTCGGCGATGTCAATGGGCCTTGGTTCATCGAAGACGTCAACGGCGAACGTAAGCGCATCAATCCTGGCCGGAAAAACCCATACAATCAGGTAATCTCGTACTATTACAGCCTGATCAATTTCCTGAACGAGCGCCGGCCACAGTTCTTGTCGAGCCACAAGGCCCATTCGGTCGATTTCCGCACCTGTCGACGCCTGGTCGTGATTGCACCGACAGTCCAGGCTGGTTCGGTGATCAACACCGACTGGAAGGTCGAAGTGCTGGGCCTCGACCAGTTGCCGACCTATTTGGTGACCGAGCGTTCGACGGAAATCGACCTACGTGACGACGAGATGCTGGCGATTCCGGAGTTGCTCAACTGCACGCGCTGGAACGAGATCAACACGCTGTTGCAAGGCGCGGTTCCACCGATCGAGGGCACGCCAGCGCCCGAGCCAGCGCCCCCTACCGAGCCAGCAGCACCAGTCGCCGCTGCGCCGGTGGTGGCACCTCTCCGGCCGATGGTGGCACCGCTGTGGCGCATCGGGATCGGTGCAGCGCTGATTATTGCGATGGTCGTTGGTTGGAGCATCCTGCGGCCGGCTGCGCCGGTGCCAAGTGATGCCCCCGCGCTGGTGGTGAGCACCAGCCTGCCAGCCGGTGGCATCGATCCCATCGCGACACAGGATTGCATCTGGAGTGGCTTCCAGTCGATCGGGCGCAGCCGCGACGACGCCGGAGTGTGGCGCGATGTCGGCGATGCTGGTGGGACGGTCGCCGATGCGATGGTGATCATTTCGCTCGATGAAGTCAGTTTCTGCGATGGCATGATCACGCTGCGTTGGAGCCTGCGCAACCACAGTACCGATGAGATCCTGAGCCTGCCACTGACCAACGAATCGGTGAGCATCCGCGATTCGCTCGGCAACACCTACGTCTTGCAGGAACCTGCTGGCGCACCGCTGCTGACCGTGCCCCCCGGCATGTTCGGCGTCGCGACGGCGAGCATCGGTCGGGCGATCGATCCGAATGCCTCGACGCTGGTGGTGACGATCTCCGATGCGCCATTTGGTGCCGCGACCTGGTTGGTGCCGATCACGCCGCAAGCCGATCGCGGGTGAGATCGACCCACACAACCGGTGTGCGTGTATCCGACCGACGACATCAGCATCGATCCGCCGCAGCGGATCGTGTCGCGGGCATCATCCCGCGGGAGCATTGGCGTGAATCAACCTCCCAACCGTTTTCTGGCGCGGCAACGCCGCGGCGTGCGCACCACGCTCATCGTGATGGCGGTGGTGGTCTTGGCGTTCACCATCGCCGGGCTGGCGTTGCTGCCCTACTCGACGACACCAGCCCTGACGCCGCGTAGCGCACGAGTCGAGTACCGTGTCGCCGGTTCCGGCATCCACGACGTGCGCTTCCTCAATGATCTGGGCTTCGATGTCACCCAGACGGTCGACGCGCCATGGATCTATGGGTTTCGTGCGCGGCCTGGTCGTACGCTGTCGCTCGAGGTTCGTGGCGCCACCGAGGCGGCG
>CAIQIY010000455.1 GCA_903871975.1 uncultured Chloroflexota bacterium
AGGTATCGGGCAGCACCCACAACACCGTCGATGCGCTGGCACCACAGAGTCATGTGCGCTGTCGATTCATCGACCAGCCACCGCGTGCTGCCGGCACGCCCTGCGTCGCTGCCGCCCGCGCATCACGTAGCCCGACGCACGATCGTCGAGGTATCGGGCAGCACCCACAACACCATCGATGCGCTGGCACCACACCCACGCACCAGAGTCATGTGCGCTGTCGATTCATCGACCAACAACCGCGTGCCCGCGGCGCAGCGCCGGACGCAGGCCGATCGCGGGCGACGCGCCGGGGGCATGCCAACGCTCCACGGCCGTGGCATTGTGGTATGATCGAACATGACTGTGTCACCAATCAATGCCAACAATCCAATGCCACATCAGACCGAGAGGAGCAGCATGGCCCGCATTCACCAGAGCATCACCGATCTCGTCGGCGGCACCCCACTGGTACGGCTCAACCGCGTCAACGACACCGATGCACAGATCGTCGCCAAACTCGAGTGGTTCAATCCTGCCGGCAGCGTCAAGGATCGCATCGGCCTCGCGATGATCGAGGCGGCCGAGCGTGATGGCGTCCTCATTCCCGGTGTGACGGTGATCGTCGAACCGACCAGCGGCAACACGGGCATCGGGCTGGCCTTCGTCGCTGCGGCGCGTGGCTACCGCATCATTCTGACGATGCCCGAAACGATGAGCCTGGAGCGGCGCAAGCTGCTGCGCGGGTTTGGCGCCGAGCTGGTGCTGACCCCCGGCAGCGAGGGCATGCGTGGCGCCATCGCGCGCGCCGAGCAGATTGCCCACGAGACACCCAACGCCTGGATTCCGCAGCAATTCCAGAATCCGGCAAACCCGGCCGTCCATCGCCGCACCACGGCCGAAGAGCTGTGGAACGACACCGACGGCGCGATCGACATCCTGGTCGCCGGCGTCGGCACCGGCGGCACGCTGACCGGCGTCGCCGAGATCATCAAGGCGCGCAAGCCATCGTTCCGCGTCGTCGCCGTCGAGCCCGAAGCCTCGCCCATCCTCTCGGGGGGCAAGCCCGGGCCGCACAAGATCCAGGGCATCGGCGCCGGGTTTGTGCCGGGGGTGCTCAACCAGAGCCTGATCGACGAGGTCGTCACCGTCGCCAACGACACCGCGTTCGAGACGGCGCGCCGGCTGACACGCGAGGAAGGGCTGATGGTCGGCATCAGCTCGGGGGCTGCTGCGTGGGCCGCACTGCAGGTGGGCCGCCGCCCGGAGAACGCCGGCAAACTGATCGTCTTCATCTCGGCGAGCAATGGCGAGCGCTACCTGAGCACCGCGCTGTTCCCCGACGAGGCCTGAGCCTGGCTGGCTTGCTGCAGCGCAGGGGTGTCACACTCCCGCGCTGCAACGGTGCATGGCATCGTGGCACACACGGCGAGTCATGGCGTCGGTGTGGCTCGTGGCATGCGGCAGGGTCGCTCGGTGCCGAGGGCGCGGCCCGCCGTACGCCCGCGCGGCCACGCGTGTGGCATGATCATGGTTCCGAATCAGTGCGCTGCCGATGCCCGGGACCGTGCGCGACTGCATGATTCTGTCACACACGCGCCGGTCATGCCTGGCCCGCGCCGCAGCGCGGCCCGACTGGTCGGTCGCGTGGGCTGTTCGCCCGCAGCGCCCGCCGATCGATGCTATGAGCAGATGTTCAATTGCGTTCGTCAGCTCGTACGCTGGCGGTGCGCAGTGGTTCGGGCTGCCGGGGTTGCTGCAGCGTGGCACAATGGCGGGTCGTACCGTGCCGGTGGTGCACACATCACGACCGCGCTGCTGCGCTGCCACCGGACCACACCGGCGCAACTCGTGGTATACTCATGTGTCGGCAACGTATGGCGCTGCGCTGAGATCCTCCGGTCACCCGCGGTGACCTGCCTGATCCCCCCACATGCCTCGATACGTTGTGTGCGGCACGCGCCGCCAGACAACTCGCGCGCCGGCCGGCGTGGCCGGGAGCGCTGTTTCGCCGTAAGGAAGTACCAGTGAGTTTCACCACCCTTGGACTCAACCCCACGCTGCTGACACACATCGCGCGGCAGGGTTACACCACCCCAACCCCGATCCAGGCTGCGGCAATCCCGCCGATTCTCGCCGGCAACGATGTGATTGGCCTGGCCCAGACCGGCACCGGCAAGACGGCCGCATTCGTTCTGCCGATTCTGCAGCGGCTGCAGCGCGGCCCGGCCGGCGGCATTCGCGCGTTGATCGTCACGCCCACCCGCGAGCTCGCCGAGCAGATCCTCGGCACGGTCCGCGCGTTCGCTGCGGGCGGCCGGATCCGCAGTGCCAGCGTCTATGGCGGCGTCGGCTTCGACGCACAGGAGCGCGCGCTCCGCGGCGGCGCCGACCTGATCGTGGCCTGCCCCGGCCGGCTGCTCGACCACATGTCGCGTGGATATGTGCGCTGCGACACGATCACGACGCTGGTCCTCGATGAGGCCGACCGCTTGCTCGACATGGGCTTCGCGCCGGCGATCCGCCGCATCGTCGCGCAGTTGCCCGCAGCACGCCAGACGCTGCTGTTCTCGGCGACGATGGGGCCCGATGTGGCCGACCTGGTCCAGGCGGCGACCCGCAACCCACAGACGATCCGGCTGTCGAGCGACCGCCCGGCCGAGACGATCGCGCACGCCATCGTGCCGGTGGCCGAAGAGCAGAAGATGATGGCACTGCTCGAGCTGCTGCGCCGCGAGCGCGCCGGTGCCGTGCTGGTCTTCACGCGTACCAAGCATCGCGCCGACCGTGTGGCGCAGCGTCTCGAGCGCGAGGGCGCGCGGGTGGCACGGCTGCACAGCAATCGCTCACAGCGGCAGCGGCAGCTCGCGCTCGACGGGTTTCGTGATGGCACGTTCGATGTGCTGGTGGCGACCGACATCGCTGCCCGCGGCATCGATGTCAGCACGGTGTCGCAGGTGATCAACTTCGATATGCCCGATACGTCGGACGCCTACATCCATCGCATCGGCCGTACCGGCCGCGCCGAACGCAGCGGTGATGCACTGACGCTGGCGACGCCGGCCGATCGGGCGATGGTGCGCGTGATCGAGCGGGCGCTCGGTGCACCATTGCCGCGCCATTCGCTGCCGGGCCTGCCGCTGGTCGATGATGCCGCGATGCCACCACCGCCACCCGCGCCGGCGCGGCCCGCGCTGCCACGCGATCATCGCGGCGATGCGCCGTACGGTCGCCCGCCGGCCCATCACGCGTACCGCACCAACGCGCCACCGCACGCTGCAGCCGTTGCGCCACGCACCCGCGACCGCACTGCGCCGCCTGTCGATGCGCGGCATGCCGCACCGCCACCCACCGCGCCGCGCCGCCGCTCGCCGCGCTGACATGTCGCTCCGGGCGTCGCGGCAGACACCTGCTGCGACCACCGGGGTGGCCGCCGCCACGCCCGAGCCGTGTCCTCCGATGATGACCCTGGTCTCCGCCGTCGCGGCATGCGTACATGGGTGCGTGTGCCGCGCTGGCCGGGATGTGAAGGTGCGGCATGCAGCAGATTCGTGCGACGCTTCGGCCACTCGGGCCAGCGGTGGTGTTCTACCTCCTCAGCGTCGGCCTGGTCGGATTCGTCCTCGATGGCGGCGTGTTCTCGGTGTTGCTCAACCTGTATCTGGTGCGCCTCGGCTTCGGCCCCGAACTGATCGGTGTCGTCAACTCGTCGGGCATGCTGGCGCTGGCACTGGCGAGTTTGCCTGCCGGTGCGCTCGGTGCACGCCTCGGCAGCCAGCGCATGCTGCGCAATGGGATGCTGCTGTCGCTGCTCGGTACCGTGACGCTGCCGCTCGCCGATGTGCTGCCGCCGGCGGCGCAACTCCCCTGGCTGCTGGTGTGCAACGTCGTGCTCTACATCGGCTTGGCATCATTTTATGTCAATACTGCGCCATACATCATGGGGGCCGTGGATGCCGCGCAGCGGAGCAGCGTCATTTCGCTGCAGACGGCACTGATGACGCTTGCCGCATTCGCCGGCAGCCTGGTAGGCGGGCTGATGGCGCCGGCGTTTGCCGGCTGGATGGGCGTGGATCTGCGAACCGCATCGGCGCCATACCGCTACGCATTGATCATCGGCGCAGCGATGCTGATTCCCGCGCTGCTCGCACTCGGTGCCTCGGTGCGGCGGCGGACCGCCGCCGGGCCATCGCAGGCGGCCAGCATCGCCGACAGCGCAGCGCGCGCGCCGCTCGGGCTGTTGCTGATGATGGCAGCGGTACGGATGCTGCAAGTCGCCGGCGTCGCGTCCGTCGCATCATACCTGAACGTGTATCTCGACACCGAACTGCTGCTTCCCACCGCGCAGATCGGCGCGATCATCGCCGCCGGGCGCCTGCTCGCCGTCCCGGCAGCGCTATCGACCGCACCACTGACGCGGCGCCACGGTGCGCGCGACGTCGCGATCTGGGCCTCGGCCGGCTCGGCGCTGGCCATCCTGCCGATCGTGTTCGTCCCCACCTGGTGGGCGGCGGCGCTCAGCTTCGTGGCCGTGACCGGCCTGTCGTGGATCCGCTATGCCGGCACGCTGGTCTACTTCCTCGAACTGGTACCACCCAGCCAACGGGCGTTGGTATCGGGCGTGATGGAGACATCCTCGGGGTTCTGCTTCACCGCCGTAACGTTCGGCGGCGGGTACCTGATCGCAGCGGCGGGATTCTCGGCGCTGTTCGCCGTCGGCGCCGCGGTGACGGCCATCAGTGCGGCGCTGTTCTGGGTCTTGTTCCGCCACCGCACGCCACCCGACGGCGCAGCAGCGGGGTAGCCCGCACCGCCGGAGCTGCCATGCAGGCGCATGGTGCGGGCAGCGCACAGCGGCACGCGGCGCTGCCCTTCCCGGCATGGCAGTGCGTCAATCGAGGCGCGCCTGCTTCAGGCGGTGGACCAATTCGGCCACATAGCGTGTCGAGATCGCGCCATCACGAAACGGCGCATCGCGCAGGATCTCCAGATGAAACGGGATCGTCGTCTTGATGCCGGTGATCACCGTCTCGCGCAGTGCCCGACGCATACGATCGAGCGCCTCGTGGCGATCGCCGCCCCAGGCGATCACCTTGGCCAGCAAGGAGTCGTAGTTGCCGGGCGGCGTGTACTCGCTGTAGACATGCGAATCGACGCGGATGCCCGGGCCGCCAGGCGGCAGGTAGTGATGGATCTCGCCCGCCGAGGGCATGAAATCGGTTTCCGGGTCCTCGGCATTGACGCGACACTCGATGGCGTGCCCGCGCAGCACGATGTCGTGCTGCTGCAACGTCAGCGGCTCGCCGGCCGCGATGCGCAGCTGCCACTTCACGAGGTCCACGCCAGTCACCAGCTCGGTGACCGGATGCTCGACCTGGATGCGGGTATTCATCTCGATGAAGTAGAACGCACCGTCGCGATCGACGAGGAACTCCATCGTACCGGCGTTGACGTAGCCGATGGCGTTGACACCCGCCAGTGCCGCGGCACCCATGCGCTGGCGCAACGCCTCGGTCATGATCGGCGACGGCGATTCCTCGATGATCTTCTGGTGGCGGCGCTGCGCCGAGCAATCACGTTCGCCGAGGTGGATGGCATGACCATACTGGTCGGCGAGGACCTGGATCTCGACGTGGCGCACGTCGCGCAGATAGCGCTCCATCAGCAGCTCGCCGTTGCCGAACGCCGCTTCGGCCTCGGCGCGGGCCGTCGCAAACGACCGCAGCAAGTCTGCCTCGTGTTCGCAGACGCGCATGCCGCGGCCACCACCACCGGCACTCGGCTTGAGCAGAATCGGATAGCCGATGTCGCGCGCGACCTCGACTGCCTGTTCGACGCCGCTGAGCTCGCCGTCGGAGCCCGGCACCGTCGGCACGCCGGCGGCGCGCATCGTCTCGCGGCCGACCGCCTTGTCGCCCATCAGGCGGATGGCCTCGGCGCCGGGGCCGATGAACACCAGCCGGCACGCAGCGCAGATCTCGGCGAAGTAGGCATTCTCGGAGAGGAAGCCATAGCCGGGATGCACGGCCTCGCAGCCGGTGATCAATGCGGCACTGATGAGCGCCGGCGGATGCAGGTAGGAACGCGACGACGCTGCCGGCCCGATGCACACGGCTTCGTCGGCCAGACGCACCGCGAGCGAGAACCGGTCGGCCTCGCTGTAGGCCACCACCGCCTGAATGCCGAGATCGTGGCACGCGCGCACGATCCGGACTGCGATCTCGCCGCGATTGGCGATCAGGATCTTCTTGAACATGGATACCTGTCTTCCGCCCTGCGCTGTGACGACACCCTTGCGAAAGTATACCACGGGTGTTGGCGGTGATCGTCGGGCGCCGTCAGCGCCCCAGGCTGGCGGCAGCGTCGTCGGCATAGCCGGTGAGCTCGACGTAGCCATGGCCGCGCACGGCACGCCCGGCGATGGTGCCCTGCACGCGCACCGCGCCTTCCCAGTACACCACGGTCGTCGGCAGCTCCTGGTCGGCGAGCAGCGGCGTGATCTCGAGGTTCACTGCGGCGGCCGGCGCTGCCAGGCGCCATTCCGCCGGATAGTCGGCGGCCGTCCGCGGGCTGCGCCACGTGCGCGTGACGGCGAGCTGCACGTCGGCGGCGCGCAGATCGGTGCGATCGCCCGCGCCAGTGATCACCACGCCCTTGCTGGCAGGATCGGCGGTACCATCGCGGCGGCGCAGCTGGTAGTACATCAACTCACTGCCATCATCGAGCTGGAGCGCGAACCAGTCCCAACCAACCTGATCCTCGCCGAGCGCGCTGGTGCTCCACTCGCGATCGAGCCAGGCGTCGCCGCTGACCGCGTAGCTCACGCCATCGACGCGGATCGTGCCACTGGTCGGCAGCCGCATCATCGAGTAGTAGTACGAGGCATTGCCCGGTGCGGCGCTCTTCTGGCTCAGGCCATCGACACCCTGAAGCACTGGCGGGTCGCCGGCATCGAGGTGCAGCGCCACGGCCACGCCATCCTGCGCGGCATCGATGCGCAGCGGCACGGCCCGCTCATCGAGCGCCGCCAGCGAC
>CAIQIY010000456.1 GCA_903871975.1 uncultured Chloroflexota bacterium
AGCACGCCGGCGATCAGGCTGGTGACACACCCGATACACGCACAACGGCCGCGGGGTGACTGAAGCAGTTCCATCAGCTCGCCTCCTCATGACGCTGGGCGATACAAGACACACGCCTTCGCCCGCTGTCGGGACGAAGACGTGTGCTTCGTGGTTCCACCCGTATTCGATGGCATCGATGTGATGCCACCCTCGCTGCGCGATAACGGGCGCACCCGGCCCCCCATACTGACGCGCGCGCGTTCAGGAGAGCGACTCGGGGGTGGTCTTCGCCAGGATCGCCACTGCGCACCATCACAGCCACGTGGCGCGCTCTCTGTCGGGCCGATGTCCCGGTTACGTGTCCCCGTCAGCATCGTCGGATCTTCGATTACAGCCATCCTAGCATAGCATGACCGAGTCGTCAACGCGTGATGGGGGCGCCGATGCAGCGCATGAGCGATGTCGCGCCACGCCTCGTGGCATCGCATGGCGCTGCGCGCGTTCACGACGACAGGTGATGAACAGCCTTGCGGTGTGGTGGCGGTGATGCGATGCGGTGTGTGCCGGGGAACGCGTATATAATGCTGATGCGCCCACGACAGCGGGCGCGTCATACCCGATCGACCTGCCGGGCTGGAGATGCAATGACTGGACCATTTGCCGGGCTCATGGTGCTCGATCTCTCGCGAGCACTCACCGGGCCATACTGCTCGCAGATGCTTGGCGACATGGGCGCCGCGACGATCAAAGTCGAGCAACCTGGTGTCGGCGACAGCGCACGTGCCTGGGGGCCGCCATTCCAGGGTGGCGAGAGTGCATATTTTCTGAGCGTCAACCGAAACA
Source organism: uncultured Chloroflexota bacterium (assembly GCA_903871975.1). GTDB lineage: Bacteria > Chloroflexota > Chloroflexia > Chloroflexales > Roseiflexaceae > CAIQIY01. The sequence goes on from CAIQIY010000456.1 coordinate 826, forward strand.
AGCGCAGCATCGCCATCGATCTGCGACACCCGGATGGTGCCAGCATCCTGCAGCAGCTGATCGACCGTGCCGACGTGCTGCTGGAAAACTTCGTGCCGGGCACGCTGGATCGGCTCGGGTTCGGCTACGAAGCCTGCCGCGAACGCAATCCCCGCCTCGTGTATTGCTCGATCTCGGGGTTCGGCCCGGTCGGCCCGGACCGTGAGCGCGCTGCATACGATCAGATCGCACAGGGGCTGGGCGGCATCATGAGCATCACGGGCGAGGTCGATGGACCGCCGATGCGTGTCGGCATCGCGATCTCGGACATCATGGCCGGCATGTTCGCTGCGTATGCGATCGCCGCCGCGCTCTATCACCGACAACATAGTGGCATCGGGCAACGTGTCGATACGTCGCTGCTCGAGGGACAGCTCGCCATCATGACGTATCAGGCAGCACGGCTGTTTGCCACTGGCGAAGCGCCCCGTGCCACCGGCAACCAGCATCCGACCATCGCGCCGTACGGGGTCTTTCGTGCCAGCGATGGCTATTTCAATCTGGCGGTGGGGACCGAAGACCTCTGGCGTCGGTTTTGTGCAGCGCTCGATCTGGCGGATCTGCGCGATGACGTACGCTTTGCCACGAACCGCGCGCGTCAGGCTCATCGTGAGGAGCTCGCGGCTCTGCTGGCGCCGTCGTTCGCCACGCTCACCGTCGCCGATGTCGTAGCGCGGCTGAACCAGTCGGGCATCCCGTGCGGTGCCGTACGCGACTTGCGTGCCGCCTTCGCGGATCCGCAGGTTGCCGCGCTGGAGCTGGTGCATCACCTCGACCATCCCACGGCCGGTGCCATCCAGGTCGTCGGGCCGCCGTATCGCCTGTCGGCGACGCCAGCTACGGTGCGTACGCCACCACCGACGCTCGGCCAGCACACCGACGAGATTCTGGCCGAACTGGGCCATGATGCGGCAGCGATCGCAGCATTTCGCGCTGCTGGCGCCGTGGCCTGAGCGAGGACCCGATGTCACGGCAACGCATGCGCCTCGATCAATTGTTGGTACAGCGTGGCCTGGCCGAGACGCGCACGCGCGCACAGGCGCTGATCATGGCGGGCCACGTACGCGTCGCCAACTCACCACACGTGCGTGCCGGCGACCTCGTCGCCAGCGATGCCGATGTGGCCGTCGCCGAGGTGCCCCGCTATGCGAGCCGTGGCGGCATCAAGCTGGCGCACGCGCTCGACACGTTCGCGCTGGAACCGGCCGGCAAGCACGCGCTGGACATCGGTGCCTCGACGGGCGGCTTCACCGATGTCTTGTTGCAACGCCATGCGCGACTGGTGCATGCGATCGATGTCGGCTATGGCCTGCTGGATTGGCGGCTGCGCAGCGACCCGCGCGTCATCGTGCTGGACCGCACGAACATCCGCTACTTGACCGCGCTGCCGCCCCAGGGCCATGACGCGGCACCACGAGCCGACTGCGCGGTGATCGATGTTGCCTTCATCTCGCTGGCGCTGGTGCTTCCGGCCGTCGTGCGCCTGCTGACCAGCGAAGCCTGGCTGGTCGCGTTGGTCAAGCCGCAATTCGAGGCGGGCGCCGACCGCGTCGGCCGCGGCGGTGTGGTGCGCGACCCACAGGTACATGCCGATGTGATCCGCTCGGTGGTGGCGGCCGCGGCGGGGCTGGGCCTTGGTGTACGCGGCCTGACCCGGTCGCCGATCACCGGGCCGGCCGGGAATGTCGAATTTTTGCTGTGGTTGGCGCATGGTGGCCCGACCGTGATGCTCGAGTCGGTGATCGCTCACGTGGTTCGGCCGGCGAACGATGCCGCAAGGGAGTGATGTGACATGTCGACTTGGCTGATTGTGGGCCTGGGGAATCCTGGCGAGGCGTATCAGGCGACGCGACACAACATCGGCTTTCGGTGCGTCGCCGAGTTTGCCCGACGTCATGGCCTGGCATTCAGTGGCAAGCGCGCCGATGCACGCATCGCCGAAGGCCTGGTGGCGGGGACGCGGGTCGTGCTGGCGCGGCCGCAGACGTTCATGAATCTGAGCGGCCAGTCGGTGCATGGCCTGGTGCAGTGGTACCGCATCACGACGGCGACCCGGCTGGTGGTGGTGTACGACGATCTCGATCTGCCGTTTGGCGTGCTGCGGTTGCGCGAGCGCGGCAGTGCCGGCACACACAACGGAATGCGTTCGGTGGTCGGGCAGCTCGGGACCACCGAGGTTCCGCGGCTGCGCGTCGGCATCGGTGGTTGCCCACCGCAGTGGAATGTGGCCGATTTCGTGCTGGCACGCTTCAGCCGCGACGAAGAGGCGGTGATGCCACAGATCACGGAACGTGCCGCCGATGCGCTGGATACGGTGTTGCGCGAGGGCGTGCACCAGGCGATGAACCGGGTCAATGCGCCGCCAGTGCGCGAGCGCTGAGCCGCGTGCGCCCAGTCACCGTGCTGCGCCGGCCGCGCGGAGCAGCTGTGCCAGCACCGCCGGGCGGTGGAGCGGAATATCGTGCAGCGTATCCGCCAGCCAGTGGACATCGGCGTGCGGTGCCAACTCGGTCAGCGCCGCCACCGCCGCCCGACGCTGCTGCCACAGCGGTGCCGTCGCCGGGTCGTGGGCCGCCGGGGCCGCGACGATCGCCGTCAGTGGGACAGCCACCTTGCCGAGGCAGTGCGTCGGGCGCTGGTGCCACAGCGCTTCGAGCAGTTGCAGGTGTCGCTCGAAGGTGAGGTGCGGCGTGATGCAGTCATCGGCGTCAATCGCGAAGTTCGCCAGAATGGCGCGGGCGACGGGCTCGTCCCAGGCTGCCGCGGGCCAGCGCTGCCGCACACGCTCGAGGAACTCGCTGCGCCGCATGCCGGCGAGCCGTGGCGGCGCCAGACGCTCGAGCGCCTCGGGGAGCGTCAGCCGCGCCGCCAGATCGCTGATGGCACCATCGACCAGCACGACACCGGCACACCTGGATGGTTCTTCGACGGCGAATTGCAATACGACGTGCGCGCCCCATGAATGGCCGACGAGCAATGGCGGGTGTGTGAAGCACGCTGCACAGGCCGCCCGCACGTCGGCGACGGCAGTCGGCAGATCATACCCATGCGCTGGCTTGTCGGACACACCATGGCCACGCTGGTCGATGGCCACCACCCGGTAGTCGCGCATCAGTTGCGGTGCGACGAGATCCCAGATCTGTGCGTTCGATGCCAGCCCGTGCACCAGCACCATCCCTGGCGCGCCGTCCGGGCCACCCCAATCGCGGGCGGCGAGTGTGATAGCGCCCGCGGCAACCCGGCGTGTCTGTGGCGCTGCGTCATTCGACATCGAGGCTCCAGGCATGAACGCCCTGCGTGGTGAACGAGAACGCGCGCATCTGCACGCCCAGGCCGGTCAGCAGCCGCTCGAGCTCGAGACGCCGCTCGAATGGACAGGCGAAGACCATGAACCCGCCGCCACCGGCACCGGTGATCTTGCCGCCCCACGCACCATGCCGCCGCGCTTCGGCATAGATGGCCTCGACTTCGGGTGGTGCGATGTACGGCGAAAACGCCTTCTTGACCTCCCAGGCATCGTGAAGCAGCCGGCCAAAGTCGGCGATGCGGTTGCGTCGCAGCAGTTTGACCGCCTCGTCGACGAATGCGCGGGTCTCGTCGTGATAGCGCAGCGTGTCGCCGTCACGCAATCGCCGGACCTGGTCTTCGACGAGATGTTCGGTGAGCAGTTTGCGGCTGCCGATGTACCCGATCAGCAGACAACTCTCCAGTTCGAGCAGGGCCGCAGGGTCGGTGAGGACTGGTTCGACGATGACGCCCTCGCG
>CAIQIY010000457.1 GCA_903871975.1 uncultured Chloroflexota bacterium
AGGCCTGGGCCGTACCCCACATGCCCATATAGAGTCCGGTCGCACCTTCGACGGTCATCTCCATCATCATCGACAGCGCGCCGACGTTGAAGAACCCGGTGAACAGCCCCATGAACACCAATGCCGGATTCAACCACGACTGTTGCTGCGTCAGTGCACAGATCGTCAGCAACCCGAGCCCAACTGCAGTGCCGGCACTCCCAATCACGGTGATCGTCTTCTTGCTGATGGCAAATGCCGAACTGGCGATACCCATCATGAGCATGCCGAGCAGCACGCCGCCACCCCAGATCTGGGTGAAGCTGGTCGTCTCCTTCACACTCATACCGAAGACCTCGGCGCCAAACACCTCAAGGATGGCGTCCTGCATGAAGATCGCCAGAATGGCGAGCAGCACAAAGGTGAAGAACGCCCGCGCCTGAGCGTTGGTTCGCAGCAGCAACAGTGCTGCCCGCAACGGATTGCCGGCAGGCGCGGCGGCCACCGCTTGTGCGACTGCAGCACGCACTTCGTCGCGGTGCAGCCGCCGCTCGACACCCACGACCCCCAGCAGCGCACTGCCGATGACGATCATCGGAGTCAGCTGATACAGCTGCTGCATTGCCTCGGGCGTGTAGGCCGGCATGATCACCTTGATGACGACTGCCGCAATGATGGCGCTGAGGATGGTGAAGGTCCAGACCACCGAGATGACACCGCCGCGACGCTCGGGTGCGATTCGCTCGGCGATCAGCGAGTGGTGGGAATCACCCAGCATCGCCATGCCCATGCCGAACACGAACATGATGACGAACCCGTAGGCAAATCCGGCCGGCTGCCCGGCACTCATCTGCTGCGCGACGCCGGGCAACAGCACGAAGACCAGGCTGGTGACGACGGCCGCAAGCATCAGGTAGGGCGTGCGCCGCAACCCCAGGACGGGATGCCGGTCGGCAAAACGACCGAAGATCATCTGGAACGGCGAGAGGAAGTTGTGCATGCCGATCAGCGTCGTCACCAGCACGGCTGTGACGCCGAGTTCGTAAATGGTGACACGGTTGAAGTTGCTGGTCAGCAGCGCGAACATCCAGCCGACCCCGATCTTCGGCAGCGCGAGCCGTACCGCGAGAATGATGAACGCGAGTACTCGCCCGATGGATCGAACAAAGGCCATGATCTGCTCCCCTTCCCCTGCTATCCTGCCGCACTCGGTGTCGCTGGTAGTATGCTCTCTGTACTACCTGCACAGGCAACGCCCCGAACATGCACAGACGTTGTAAAGAGATACCGCAGGCATGAGATGCTGTGGAGCCGAGTGTATCATGGAGGGCAGCCGAGTTCAATTGTTTACAAGTCCTCGATAGTTGTTGTACAAAGGCTCGACATGTCAGCCAGTGAGCTGAAGTGTGCATATGCAGCACGGCAGAGGGTATTGCGGGCTGCCACAGAAGGCACGAGCGGCACCAATGCCCGATCTCATGCTGGCAACGTCCTGTTGTTCGGGTGATGGTACCTGGACACGGCAAGCGCACGATGGCGTCGGCCCGCCGAACCACGCCCATATGGCGTCAGGCACGCGGCGATGATTCTGCCAGGCCACCGACGGAGGACCATGCGCATCGCCACGCAAGACGAGCAGCAACCACCCGGCCGAAGGATGCCCACACCGGCGCGAAGGGCGTCATGCCATGGCCGATGCGTCAGCGCGCTGCAGTCGCCGCGTCGGCGATCGCCGACGCATGCGCGTTCGGCAGATACACATACGTCCCGCCCAGGGCGCGCGCCAATCGGGCGGCATGGCCAGCGCTGAGATACGCACGTTGCGTATCGACCACCACCGTGCGAATGCCAGCCTGTGCCACCGCCTGCGCCAGCGCTGTGACTTCCTGCTCAAGACCATCGCGCGCAGCACGCCACGGCACGTTCGACCGACCATCCGTCAGGAGCACCGCCACCGTCTGGGTGATGCCACGGGCCCGCGCCTGGCGTGCCACATCGAGGATGCCGAGCAGCGCAGCCGCCAGCGGTGTCCCGCCGCCGGTCGGCAGAATCTCGAGCGCCCGCTGTGCCAGCTCGACGCTCTGTGACGGTGGCAGCAGCACCTCGGCCCGCTCACCGCGGAACGCCAGCAGGGCCACGCGGTCGCGATGGACATACGCGCGCTGCAGCAACGCCTGGACGGCGCCCTTGGCTTGGCGCATGCGATTCAGCGCCATCGAGCCGCTCGCATCGACGACGAACAGAAACAATGCACCGGCGCGCGTGCGGAACTGACGCACACGCAGATCGGCGCCACGCAGCACCACGCGATGCGCTGTGCCGTCGGCCGTGCGTCGCAGCGGCTGCCAGGGCGCCGCCGCGCGCAACGTCGCACCGACGTCGATGCGGGCCCGCCGTGGATCGCCAGCCAGGCTGCGAATATGCCGCCCGCGGGCGCCGAGCGTCGCCCCACGCGAACCAGTACGACCACGCCGCACCGTCGCGAATGGCAGCTCGGTCAGTGCCTCGGGCAACTCGGTGCCCAACGCCGTCAGCACCTGCTCATCGGGCGGCGTTGCCGAGGCATCCGATGCAGCGACCGCATCGGTGCGATCGGCGGCCGGCGCGTCGGACGGCGTGGGGGGTGGTGGCGCAGCCTCGGACGGCGCTTCGGGTTGGCGGGTCGCGCGCGGCGCGATCACCAGCTGCACCGCCAGCCGGAGGTCATCGTCGGTCACGTGGTCGCGCAGTGCCAGCGCGGCGGCGGCGCGGGCCGCACGCGCGGCGAACAGATCGACACGTTGCCCCTCGACGCCGAACGCCATCGCCGCCTCGGCCAGGCGTTCGATCTGGCGCGGCGTCAGCGCGAGGCCTGGCAAGGATTCGCGTGCAGCGATCACGCTGTCGCACACCAGAGCGAGTGCATCGTGCCACTCATCGACGGAGTGCCAGTGGCGGCCGATGACTGCGGCGCGCTCGGCAGCAGTGCTCTGGCGTGGCAACATCACATGCAGGCCGAAGCGGTCGAGCAGATGGCGGCGCGGCAGGCCCTCTGCCGCGTCGTACGAGGCAATCGTCACGAACGAGGCCGGCAACCGCAGGCTCAGACCCTCGCGTTCCAATGCAACCGTGCGCGTCTCCATCGCCGCCAGCACCAGATTGGCCGCACCATCATCGAGCAGATTGAGCTGATCGATGTACAATGCGCCGCCGTTGGCGCGTGCCAGGATGCCGGGCCGCGCGACGCGCCGCCGCTGGCGCATGGTCGCCTCGAGATCGAGCCCACCGAGCAGCGCGTCGGCATCGCTGCCCAGCGGGAGTTCGACGAACGGCGCATCGGCGACGAGGGCGCGGTAACCCCGCGCCAGTGTACTCTTCCCCGAACCAGCCGCTGCAGACAGCGCAACCCCGCGCAGCCCGGGATCGATTGCCAGCAACAGCAGCGCCTGCTGGGCCAGCTCGAGGCCCACCAGTGCCGGAAACGGCAGCGTCGCCTGCATCGTTCAGGCCGTCAGCGCCGCGACCGCGCGCTCGATGCGCCGATCGTCGCCCGCCGCCTCGAGGGGGTCCTTGCGCAACCGGTGGTGCAGCGCCAGCCGTGCCACGCGGCCGATCTCGGCCGGCCCGACGCGCTCGTGACCCTCGTAGGCCGCCAATGCCGTCGCCGCACGACACAGCGTCAACTCGCCACGGTGCCCATCGATCGCGAGGTCGACACACAGCTGCGCGGCAGCATTGAGCGCATCATCACCCAACACCACGTTGGGATGGCGGCGCATCGCGGCCCGGATGCGCCGCCGCAGCCGTTGCTGCTCGGTCGCCCAGCGCGCGACGAACGCCGACGGATCGGCATCATATGCCATGCGACGACGGACAATCTCGACGCGCTCAGCGACGTCGAGGATCGTCGTGATGCGGGCGTGCAAGCCAAAGCGATCGAGCAGCTGCGGTCGCAGATCGCCTTCCTCCGGATTGCCACTGCCCACCAGCACGAAGCGTGCCGGATGCCGGATGCTGATCCCCTCGCGCTCGACGACGTTCACGCCACTCTGGGCGACATCGAGCAACAGATCGACCAGGTGATCCTCGAGCAGATTGACCTCGTCGATGTAGAGAAACCCCCGGTTGGCGCGTGCCAGCAAGCCGGGGGCAAACGCCTGCACACCCTCGACCAATGCGCGCTCGATGTCGAGCGAACCCACGACGCGGTCCTCCGTCGCGCCGAGCGGCAGATCCACCACGGGCAACGGGCGCGTCTCGGCGCGCGGCTTGCCGGCGCGGGCGCAGGATGGGCACTGTGGGCTCGGCCGGGCGGGATCACACTGATACGGGCAACCGGCGACGAAGCGTGCCGGTGGCAACAACGCTGCCAATGATCGCACCGCAGTGCTCTTGGCCGTGCCGCGGTGCCCCATCACCATCACGCCACCGACGGCCGGATCGATGGCACACAGAATCAGGCCAAGCTTCAGATCGGCTTGGCCGACGATCGCCGTGAACGGGAAGACCAGACTCTCCGTCGTGCCGTCGTGCTCATCATCATGCGGCTTGCTCGTCGCCACAATGCCTCCCGCGGTCTTCGTTCAGGACGCGTCGCCGGTAGTCGCGATCCACTCGGTG
>CAIQIY010000458.1 GCA_903871975.1 uncultured Chloroflexota bacterium
GCCCGCTGCGACGCAACGACCGATCCGGCCGTCGTGGCGCAGGTATCGCAGCAGCTCGGCACGGCACTGATGTTCGTCGGCGAGCTGGATGCGAGCGCCAACCACATGACGACAGCCCTCGCGCTGTTCCGGCAGCGCGACGATACGCTTGGCGTGCTGCAGTGTCTCACGATCCTGGCGCAGCTGCCCGCGCGGCGCGGCGATCTGCGCGCCACGCTGCCGCTGCTCGAAGCGGTGCTCGTCGCGGCGCGCGACCTCGACGATCCGCGCAGCCTGGCCGTATCGCTGGTGAACGTCGGGTCGGCACGGGCCGTGCTGGGGATCGACGACACCACGACCACGCACCAGCTTGAGGAGAGCCTGGCGATCGTGCAACAGCTCGGCGACCAGGCGTCGCTGGCCGGCGTACTCCATGCCGCTGCCTATGGATTCATCCATCTGGGACGCTACACGGTCGCCGAGCAGCTGCTGGTGCGGGCGCTGCGCGTGATCGACAGCACACGCGCGACCCCGGTGCTGCTCGAGATCATCGAAGGGATCGGCATCTTCTGGGCACACGCCGCGCGTCACCGCCAGGCTGCGTGCCTGCTGTCGCTGGTGACGGCACATCCCATGACGACCGAGTTTGTGCGACAGCGAGCGGTGCGTGCCCTCAACGACTTGCAGGCGCTCTCAGCCGACGACGACATCACGTCGGCGGTCGAGAATGGCGCACACCTCGACCCGCTGGCGGTGCATCGCCGCCTGCTCGTCGACGACGCGTTGCGCCTCGCGTCCTGGTGAACGCCGGTCAATGCTCATGCCTCAAAGGTCAGTGCCTGGTGACCGCGCACGCACGGCACCGTGACGATGATGCGCCCATCGACCACGTGGAAGGGGAGCGGCGCGTCGTCGGGCACCAGCGCGACGCGGCCGACCGGCGCGTCGGCACGCAGCGACACGGTCAGCCCATAGAGCGGGATGACGTCCTCGATGACATCGAAGTCGGCACCGCGCCGTTCGGGAATCGCATGCAGCAGATGCACGATGCGGCGTGCCTCGGCGGGTTGTTCGAGTACCGTCGCGAACACGCTGCTCGGCCCGTCGTGGCGCAGCAACGGCTCGGCGAGCAACCGATCGATGGCATTGAGCAGCAGCCGCTTGCACCAGCGCGGCGCATTGTGCGCGTATTGGCGAAACACCGGGTGTGCCAGATAGATGACGCGCCCCCGCTGGACTGCAGCTGGCCCCCGGACCTGGCCCGATGATGGTGTCTGACGATGCGATGAGAAGTGACGGTCGCTGCGATCAAACCACGAGGCGACGGTGTCGGCCAGCACCTCGGCGTCGGCGGCGGCATCGACCGCGAGGCCACGCAGATACATGACGTGCTCGGTCGCGGGCAATCCGCCGCCGAGTGCCGCGCCGGGCCGCAGGTATTCGGCGTAGTCGCCGCTGGGATACTGCCGCCCGCGCACGAGCTGGCCCCGGCGGTCGCGTGGGCCATCGTCGCGCAATGTCACGCCCAGCTCTGGCAGGCCGAATGCCCGGCCATCGGGTTGCAGCCCCGACTCGAACGTCGCGATCAGGGCGCCACCCTGTGCGAGGTATGCCGTGAGCCGCGCCGCGAGCCGCTCGTCGACCGGAATGGTGTCGGGCAGGATGAGCAGCCGGTAGCCGTCGAACGACGCCTGGCTGTCGATGATGTCGTACTGATGTGCGCCCTCGGCGAGCATGCGCTCGACCCCCAGAGCGCTGTCGGGCACGCGTGGTGCATCGATGCCGAGGAACTCTTCCGGCGAGAGCACGGCGATGTCGTTGAGCGGGCGGGCGTCGCGGCACCACGGCTCGAGGCGGGCGATCTGGCGATACACCCCACCGATGAGCTCGTAGACATGCGGATCCAGCGCGCCATCGGGGCCGAGCTGGTCGCCGATGCTGCATTGGGCACCGAGCGCCACCATGCGGAAGCATTCGTATTCGAGTGCCGCCGCATTCTTGAACGAGTGGAAATCCCCCCACGACGTATGGAACTTCCCGGTCATGCCGAGGCACGCGTGCCCCAGCGTCCGTGCGTATCGCTGCGCCAACGGGAAGTGGGCATACCCCCAGCCGCCACTCGGCAGGCTTTCGAGCTCCCAGTGGGTGAATGCGGCAGCCGCCGCGCGATCGCGCGTGCCGACATGGCCGGCATTGTAGAAGATGGTGCAGTCCGGGTTGTGTCGCCGCACCCAGGCCGTCATGTCGTGCTTGAAGGCGTCGATGGATTGTTGGGCAAATGCCAGGCGCGTGGCAGGATCGGCGGGATCATGCCCGCCGGCATGCATCGCGGCGCGACAGTGATGACAGGCGCACGGTACGACGCCGACGATGTCGAAGAACAGCCCATCGACCGGCAGCGTCGTGAGCAGCTCATCGACGTGCTCCTTGAGGAATGCGCGATACGGTGAATTGACGCACAGCCTGCGATAGAACCCTGCCTCAAACGTCGCATTGCCGAATGGCCGGCCGGACTCATCGCGGGTGAGCCACTCTGGGTGCCGCTCGGCGGTGTAGTGATCCCACTGCACGGTGGTATAGATCGGGACACGAATGTCGTGCGCGTGGCAGGCTTCGATCTGCCGTCGCAGCAGATCTGTCGTGAGCTGCGGATGGCGCCGTTCGGGGTGCCGCGAGCTCTGGTAGTACATCCAGCCGTGATGGCAGCGGGCGAAGCAGGTGATCGAATCGACGGCGGCGCGCTGCAGCGTCGCCACGAACGTGTCAGGGTCGAACGCGGCGCCGATGTCGTGCAGCGCTTCGCTGGTGTGAAAGTCGAGGTGAACCTGTCGTTGACGGAGTGTCATCGTCATCGCTGCCCTCCTTCGGCGCTGGTGTCACCGGCAGCCGCCACGCCAGGCACGCGCGGCTGCGGTCGTTGGCCGCAAGTGTAGCACGAGATACGGCTGCCTTGCGGCGCGTGTATGCGCGCGCAACCGCATCGATCTCCGTATGCCCACGGGTCTGGGTGCGGCCGAACCAGCAGCGCGCGGGGCGGTGCCACCATCCTGCAACGACTGCAACGGCTGTACGATTGCACGACGATGTGGCGATTGCTTCACCCGCACGAGCCTCCCGACACCCATGTGGGTCATGGATAGCCTGCAGCGCGGGGGAGTGTCGCACACCATGGAGTCGCGGCGCCACGGCATAGCCGCAAGCACGCCGCGCGCGATGCATGCACTGCGATGATGCTGGTCGACGCGCCCGAAGCGGCAAGCCTGGCCGGCTGCTGGCGGTACTGATGCCAGGAAACTGCACGAAATGACCACAACAAGCACCTTCTGATGCGTGTGGTCATCACATGCGTGTCCTGGATCACGCGGTACGTGCGTTGAGCGTTGAATCACCAGCATGTATACTGCACGCAGTGTCAACCATGCATGCTGCCGGCTGATGTGTTGGCGTCCCGCATCGGCCGGCGCACAGGCTGCAGCTCGCAGGCATTGGCATGAAGGAGCCAGACCATGCACGTCATTGATGTCCACCGCGCAATCATCGCTGATTACGAAGCCTACATCCGTTCCTTCATCCGCATCGCCGATCCCGCGATCGAGCAGGTTGTCGCCAGCGAGATCGCGCGTGGCACGCTGTGGCCAGAGCCACTGCTGCAATTCAACCCGGCGTTCCGCACAGCGGGGAAGGTCGCCGATCTCGCCGCGAACGGTTCGATGCACGGTCAGGTGGCGAGCATCTTCACCGGTTACTCGCTCTACCAGCACCA
>CAIQIY010000459.1 GCA_903871975.1 uncultured Chloroflexota bacterium
GGTTTTTCAGATCATCTATCTCATTTTGCTCTATTCCAATGCCAAAAACTTCATAACCAGCACTTTTCCCTGCAGTAATACTTTTCATGATTCGTGAATCACCAAGAATATTATCATGATGAACATGAAGAATTTTCTTGTTGAATGTATGCTGCATGTTACACATCCTCAATTTACTATAAATTTGATAATACAAACGTTGCTCAATCCAGAAACATCACGAATGGCTTTATCTTGAACTATTGGCATGCATGTCACAGCATGTCACAAAAACATCGAGTATATGGAATTTGGTGTTGGCTGTATGGTCTTGTAGACAGAACATCTACCACGAGGCGAGGTGAGAGAGGGAACATGCACCTCAAGGCCCAGAACACGACGCCCTCTGCACGCTCACGATACGACCGACGCGAGTGATTCGCCAAGCGCCTGGCAGGCCACACTCTATGGCAGTACAAGGCTGTGGGCACGGGTGGTCTGCGTTGCGCAATGCATCCGATGAGGTCAGGTAGAGCAACGAACCACAATACTCAAGGCTGCGCCAAACGACGCCGAGTATAGCACACCATCGACAAGCCGGCAAGTATCGCAAAGTACCCCCAAGGCTGATGCAACGTCAGAGCCAGACGAGCCAGCGGTCGACAGCGGCGGCACGCGATCGGCCAGGTTCGTTGCTTCTGTGCGCGCAGCGAGGCCATCGAAGACCAGCTCGATGATGCGACCCGCATGCTGGGTTGCTTCTGTGCGCGCAGCGAGGCCATGGTGGCGGTGCCGCCCTGACGATCGATCAGCGCGTTGCTCCTGTGCGCGCAGCGAGGCCACACACAATGCTGGTACCGCTCCTCTCTACGACGTTGCATGAGCCTTGGGGGTCACACGAAGACACGAAAGGGGAAGGAGAGCAGGTTGTCGGTGTTGGCATACGAGCAGGCCTTCGGGTGCAGAACAGCCGGATGGCGCGTGGTCGCGGTGCGATGCGCCCCACGATCGTGCGCGGGTCGGGCGGCACACGCGTCGTGATCACGAACCACGGATCGGTGCGTCGCTCGTACCACCACGCGCGTACGGTGCAGCGCCGATGGCCGGCCCGGCCGTTGCACCAAGTGCCGCGGTGCCTCGCCTTCGCGTGCCCCCGTCCCCGGGGCTGATGCAACGCCAGCGGCGGAAGCGCCGGGGCGCGTGGTGCCCTCACCGCCGTGCGCTGCAGGAGCGGGGTGACGCGCGGCGCGGGATGCTGGTGCGGCAGCAGTCCCGAAGGGGCTGGCGCACACCCCGTGGCCGGCCCACGCCACGCAGGCACTGTGCTATAATCCTGGCCCGGGGCCGGCGCGGCGCGGCCCGGGCGACAGGAGGCAGCCCTGCTTCACCAGATTCTGACGACGCTCAACGATCTGCTCCTCGCCGCGGTCTTGATCGTCGCGTTCTCGCTGCTGGCATACATCGCGCTGCAGAACTGGCGCTCGACCATCGTTCAGGCGTTGTGTGTGCTGCTCGGCGGCATCGTGATTGTTTTCGGCGGCGACGTGCTGATCGGCGTCGCACAGCGCGATTCGACTGTCCAGGTGCTGTTGCGAGCCCAGTGGTTGGGCATCGTGCTGGTACCTGCCGGCTATATTCATCTGACCGACGCGCTAGTGCGGGCGAGTGGCCGTGATCCGTCCCGGCCGCGCTGGATGTTGCTGGGTGCATACCTGGCCAGCGCGATCTGGTTCGGGCTGGTCGCCGGGACCGACTGGCTGCTGCTGGGTGGATCGGGGGCGCCATTGGCGCGGCTGGCGCCCGGGCCGTTGTTCTGGGGCTTCTCGCTGTACTTTGCGCTGGCCACGCTCGGCGGGCTGGCAGCGGTGGTGCATGTGCGGCGTGCGGCACTCACGCCGACGCTGCGGCGCCGGCTCGGGTACCTGGCGGTCACATTTCTCGGCCCGGCGCTGGCCGTCTACCCGTACCTGTCGCTGCCGCCGGCCATGATACCGCTCAATCCGGCGCTGCTGCTGTTGCTCGCCGCATTGGGCAACGCCGTCGCGCTGGCACTCACCACCGTGATGGTCTACAGCGTCGCGTTCCAGGGCATGCCAGTGCCCGACCGCCTGATCAAGCAGGATTTCGTCCGCTGGAGCCTGTATGGCCCATTCATCGGCGTCAGCATCATTCTGTTCGTACGCGTCGTGCCACTGATCGCCGAAGCGTTGGCATTGCCGCGCGACACGCTGCTCACCTTTGGCATCATGATCATGACGGTCGTGATGCCGATGCTGGTCAGCCGCGTCCGGCCCTACATCGATACGCTGGTGTACACACAGGATCACGCCGAGATCGACTACCTGCGCGGCTTGCCGCGCACCACCTTCACGCAGACCGACCTGCGCAGCCTGCTCGAGAACACCTTGGTCGTGATCTGTGGTGCGCTCCACGCCAGCAGCGGCTTCGTCGCCGCACCCGACGAGCGTGGCGGCTATACGATCAAGAGCAGCGTCGGCTCACGCCGGGCAGTGCGCCAGTTCCTCAAGCAGCGGTTGCTCACCGATGTCGTCGAGCAGCTCGCCGCCGCGCCGACCTACGAGCCGGGGGCGGTGCCACCTGCCGAGAGTTTCCGGCCCATCGACGAGTTCGTGCTGTTCCCGCTGCGCGCGCCGGATGGTGCCGTGCTCGGTGCATTGGGCATCGCCTTGCCCGAAGCAGCACTCGGCGCCGAGGCGCGCCAGCTGATCGGCGCGCTGGCGCACCGCATGGAGCTCGCGCTCGACACCGTCTCGATGCAGCGGCAACTGTTTGGCACCCTGCGCACGATGGCGCCCGAGATGCAATCCCTGCGCGAGCTGAACACCCGCCTCGAGCAGGCTACCCCGGCGTCGCTTGAGCGCCTCGACCCCGACATCGCGTTGCTGCCCGAGTTTTCACAATGGGTCAAGGACGCGTTGACCCATTACTGGGGTGGCCCCAAGCTCTCCGATAGCCCACTGCTGGAGTTGCGCAGCGTGCGCCGCGCGATCACGGCCCACGATGGCAACCCGACCAGGGCGCTGCAGGCGGTGTTGCGCCGCGCCATCGAGAACCTGCGGCCCGATGCCCAACTGGACCCGTCGGCCCAGGAGTGGTTGCTCTACAATATCCTCGAGCTGCGCTTCCTGCAGGGGCGGCGCATTCGCGATACGGCCGACCGCCTGGCGATGAGCGAGTCGGATCTGTACCGCAAACAACGCATTGCCGTCGAGGAAGTCGCGCGGCAACTGGCATTGATGGAAGAACCACCGCAACGATGAGTACAGCCCGATCGCGCGCTGCGCGATGGCTGCCGAGTGAACGAAAGCGAGCGATGCAGATGAGCGAGCAACCGTACGATGTGGTCGTGATCGGTGCCGGGCCAGGCGGATACGTGACGGCCATCCGCGCGGCGCAACTCGGCCTGCGCGTGGCAGTCGTCGAACGTGGCGCGCTGGGTGGCGTGTGTCTCAACGTCGGCTGCATCCCGACGAAAGCGTTGCTGCATTCCGCCGAACTGCTCGACGCGACGCGCGAAGGCGCGCGTTTCGGCGTCGTGGCCAGTGATGTGCGGCTGGACTGGGCGGCCGTCACACGCCACCGCGAGACGGTCGTCAAGACGATGACCGGTGGCGTGGGCATGCTGCTGCGCAAGAACCGCGTCGAGACGATCACCGGCACCGCCCGGCTGCGCAGCGCCGGCGTGGTCGCGGTGAGTGATGCTGCCGGCGCGACGCGCGAGCTCGCGACGCGCCATGTCGTGATCGCCACCGGGGCGCGGCCGCGCGAGATTCCGGCGATTGGCGCCGTGTTCGACGGCGAGCGCATCCTGTCGTCGACCCAGGCGCTCAGCTTGCCGCAGGTTCCGGCATCGTTGGCGGTGATCGGCGCCGGTGCGATCGGCGTCGAATTCGCCTCGGCCTACCGCAGCTTTGGCGCCGAGGTGACCCTGATCGAAGCGCTGCCACGCATCGTGCCGGTCGAAGACGAGGACGTGAGCGCCGAGCTGGCGCGGGCGTTTGCGCGACGCGGCATCGCCGTGCTGGCTGGCGCGCGGGTCGAAGCGCTCGAGCGACGCAGCGGCGATGTCGTGGTGCGATTGCGCGATGCCGCCGGCGCAGCACGCGAGATCGCCGTCGAGCGCGTGCTGGTGGGTGCCGGAATCGTGCCCAACACTGCCGACCTGGGCCTGGCCGACGTGGGGGTGACGACCGACGCGCGCGGCTTCATCGCGGTCGATGCCGGGTTGCGGACGTCGCTCGCGGGTGTGTTCGCCATCGGTGACTGTGCCAGCACCACGCCATGGCTGGCCCACAAGGCCTCGGCCGAAGGCATCCTGGTCGCCGAGACCATCGCCGGCCATGCGCCGCCACCACTCGATTACCGCAAGATTCCCGGCT
The DNA here is from genome assembly GCA_903871975.1 of uncultured Chloroflexota bacterium. GTDB lineage: Bacteria > Chloroflexota > Chloroflexia > Chloroflexales > Roseiflexaceae > CAIQIY01. The sequence continues at coordinate 4,380 of CAIQIY010000459.1, forward strand.
GCACCTACTGCACCCCCGAGATCGCCAGCATCGGCCTGAGCGAGGCCGCGGCACGCCAGGCCGGCCACGAGGTGAAGATCGGCCGGTTTCCCTTCACCGGCAACGGCAAGGCGACGGTGCTCGGCCAGCGCCAGGGGTTCGTCAAGATCGTGAGCGAAGCCACCTACGGCGAGGTGCTGGGCGTTCACATCATCGGGCCGCATGCCACCGAGCTGATCGCCGAAGCCGGTGTCGCCCTGAGCCACGAGGCCACCGCCGAGTCGCTGATGCGCACGGTACACGCCCATCCGACGGTCGCCGAGGCGATCCTCGAGGCGGCGCACATGGCGGCGACTGGCCTGGCGATTCACATCTGAGCACTGTCGCTCGCGATCGGGACGTGGGAGCAGCATCGCCGCGCGAGTGGGCGTGGCGCAGAGGAGAGCACGATGGCGCCTGTGGAGCTGGTTCTGGCCGGTGCTGGCGGCCGTGGCATGTACGCGTATGGGCCGTATGCGCTGGCCCACCCCGACGAGGTTCGGTTTGTGGCGGTGGCCGAACCCGACGTGGCGCGCCGCGAGGCGTTCGCCCGGCTGCACGGCATCGCGGCCGAGCACTGCTACGCCGATTGGCGCGAGCTCTTCGCGCGGCCCCAGCTGGGCGCCGGCGCGGTGATCACGACGCAAGACCACGAGCACACCGGCCCGGCGCTGGCGGCGCTGGTGGCGGGCTACGATGTGCTGCTCGAGAAGCCGATCGCGCCGACGCTGGCCGAGTGTGTCGGCCTGGTGCAGGCGGCCGAGCGCCACGGCCGGGTGCTGCAGATCTGCCACGTACTGCGCTACACCGGGTTCTTCACGACACTGCACGAGATCCTGCGGCAAGGCCGGCTCGGCGATCTGGTGACGGTCGAGCATCGCGAGAACGTCGCGGCCTATCACATGGCACACAGCTACGTGCGCGGCAACTGGCGCCGCACCGCCGAGTCCAACCCGATGATCCTCGCCA
>CAIQIY010000460.1 GCA_903871975.1 uncultured Chloroflexota bacterium
CCGGGCCAGCGAGGAACGCGACCACATCGGCGATCTCGTCGGGCTCGGCGGGGCGGGCCAGCGGGATGCGGCGGCGCGCCACGTAGAACGCGCGGAACTCCTCGGTCTCGTGCTCGTTCACGCCATTCACGAGCGCCATCGGTGTCTCGACGAACCCGGGCGCCACACCATTCACGAGGATGTGGTGTGGCGCCAGTTCGACCGCCAGACAGCGCGTGAGCTGGTCGATGGCACCCTTGGCGCTGTTGTAATGCGACGAGAGCGGTGCGCCGAGGAAGGCGTTGACCGACGAGATGTTGATGATGCGACCACCCTGGCCCTGGGCCACCATCGCGCGTGCCGCCGCCTGTGCGCAATGAAACGCGCCGAAGTACATGATGTCGACTGCACGCCGCCACTCATCGAAGTCGGCGGTGAGCACATCGATCGGATAGAACACCCCGGCATTGTTGACCAGCACATCGAGGCGGCCGAACGTGTCCACCGTCGCCGCGACCATCGCCGCCGCATCATGGCGCACGTCGGCGCGCATTGCTGCTGCGTGGCCGCCGGCGGCGTGCACCGCCGCCACGCTCGCGGCGGCATCCTGCACGTCGGCGATCATCACCGCCAGCCCATCACGCGCCAGTGCCAGTGCGGTCGCCCGCCCGATGCCGCTGGCAGCGCCGGTGACCAGTGCGACGCGCATAGTGTTCATCGCACACCCCCGCCGGCGTCGACGTGCTGCACAGCAGTGAGGCCGTGATACACCACCGCACAGATCTCGGTGCTCAGGGCGGTGCCGGGCGCGAGGCGGCTGGCCGTCCCGCCGGCGATCGCATCTTCGAGGCGATACGGATAGCCGGTACACGGCTCGAGGATGGTGGTATAGAGGCCCCGCCAGCCGCCATATGCTCCAAACACCCACACCGAACGAAACACCGCCGGATCGAATGCCAGCGCGAAACCCGCCCGCGCGCGGGTGTCGGTCAGCGCACACCAGCCGGCGTCCAGCTCGACCGCGTAGTAGAAGTCGCAGGTCGCCGCACTACTCGGCGGCACCTGGCGCAGATCCACCGATGCACCCCGGTGGTCGCTGGCGAATGGCCACTGAAACCGCTCGACCGCCAGCCGATCGCGGAATCCCGGGTCGGTCAGCACCGTGCGCGCCGGCAGGTCGATGCGGCTGTCCGCATGGATCGCCAGTGCCGGATGCAGTTTCCACAGGAAGTCGAGCGGCGCCGGGCCATCGTTCCACAGAGTCATGGCGATGCGCAGCTGTGTGGCGTCCGCTTCCAACACGATCCGCCGCTCGACGCGCGTCGCAGTCACGACCCCGGCGCGCCAGACGACTACTTCGGCGCGATGGGCATCGCCATCGACGCGCCAGGCGAACGGCATCGACCACCACTCGCCGTGATCCGGATAGGCATCACCGGCGACGCTGGTCGGCGCGTCGTTGGGGAACAGCTCGTCCCATCCGCCACAGAACCAATCGTCGTAGGCGGCACCATAGGCGACCGGGCGTGGCGGCACGCGTGGGTGATGCCACAGCACCTCACGGTCGGCCCGCTTGTCGACGATCGACCAGATCTTGGCGCCGAGTTCGGGCAGCAGCACGATCCGCAGCGCGGCGTTTTCGAGGATCACCGCCCGAAACCCGTGGAAGCTCCAGTCGGTGGAGATGCGCACCGTCATGATCAACTCCCGTCGGCGGCCAGCCGTTCAAGCTCGAGGATTTCGGCAGACTCCTCGCCGAGCTGGAGCGTGATGCCCTCGGTCATCAGCGCCGCGCCGTGATGGGTCCCCAGCGCACCGGCATCGCTGCCGGACACACCATAGCGCGCCGTCGGGTCGAGTGCCCGCAACCGCACGGCGAACCGATCAGGACCACCGAGCGCGCGATAGACGAACACCACCGCGCGCTGGCCATCGGCCTGCAACGCGCCGATGGCGTCCCAGCCGATGCCACGCCGCTCGACATTGGCGCGTGGCGGCACCAGGTGCAGGATGCGTGCATCGCGGATCAGGCCACGCAATCGCTTGTACTGCACGATCGCCTCGATGGTCAGCGCCAGATCGGCATCGCTCCACTCGGTGAGGCGCTGCATGAGGATCAACGGTCCGCCGAAGATCGCGCTCCGCAGCGTATACGGCGTCGGGTCATCCTCCATGTATCGCACGCTGTAGCGCGGCGAGAACGGGTAGGATGCGCCGTAGACGCCCTGGCGTGTCGCATAGGTGGCGATATTGTCGACGGTGATGCTGGTATCGTAGGTACGGACCATCCTGAAGGTCATCATGCACCCACCGTCCTCGCAGTTCTCCAGCACCACATGCGGTCGTTCACGACGCACCGTCGCCATCACCACATCGATGCCGTACTGTGAGTTGGCATAGTTGCTGTCACCGGGCGCGTGGCTGTGGTCGGTGCGCGTGCAGTACTTCACCATGTCTTCGCCATCATGGATGATGTACTCGACACCCTGCTCATCGATCAGGCGCAGAATCTCGCCGATCAGCCAGTCGCGGCATGGCACATGACCGAGGCACAGCGAACCCGCGCCGAAGTAATCGTCGACCTCGGGGCAGATGATCCATTCGGGATGCTGCTGCGCGATCGGCGCCGACACGCTGCATTGCGGCAGCGCCATGTGCACACCGAAGCGCATGCCCAGCGCGCGGGCGCGTTCGGCGAGTGGCCGCAGCCCACGAGGAAACTTGACCGGATCGGGGCGCCAATCGCCGATCGCCGACGACCAGCCGAGGTCGAGCACGACCAGCTCGATGCCGAGCTGGGCACAGCGCTCGATGACTGCCAGCTGTTGCGCCTCGTCGATCTCGCGGCCGTACTTCCACGAGTTGTATTGCACCCACGGGTAGCGCTCGTCGGGCAACGGTGGCGCAATATAGGCCTCGCTGAAACGCTGGGTCACATAGCCGGCTTCGTCCCAGTCGCCGTCGTAGGCACCGACGAACCATGCCGGCAGCTCGAACGTGGCGCCGGGCACCAGCCGGTGATTGAGCGCATCGATCGTGGCGCACACCTGGGTCTGGCGTGGTTCGGCCCAGGCACTGGTGTGGAACTTGCCATTGAACTCGAAGCCGACGACCAGCCCCGGCCCGGCGGCGATCTCGGCGCCGTGGGCGTGGGGCGTGTCGGGCCGCAACGCCAGCCAGGCGCAGCTCGACGGCGCCCAATAGTGCGACGGATGCGATCCCATCGCGATGTGGTGCGGTGCGCGGGCCGTCTCGAGCAGCACCTGGTTCTGGCTGAAGAAATCGCGACGGTACTGCCAGCTGAACTGTTCGACGTGAAACACATGGCTCGGCGCGCCGACGACTGCCAACTGCATGAACGTCGCCGCCGTCACGTGGACGGTATGCGGCCCGGCGTTGACCAGCTCGCCGGCAAACCGCGCGAACGCACGATCGGGC
>CAIQIY010000461.1 GCA_903871975.1 uncultured Chloroflexota bacterium
CCACAGCGCCAGCCCGGCACCGCGGTGCAGCCACGCGCAGCCGCTGAGGTGTCCGCGACGCCGGAGCCAGCGGTGCCCGTCAGGCCCACGGCCCGGCCGAACGCCACGCCAGCTCCAGCGACGCCTGCATCACAGCAGCCGGCTGCCGCGCGCCGCAGCGTGCCCACCACGGCGCCGCGCGATGCCGTGACACCGCCCACCGAAGTACGGCGCACCACCCAGCCGCGCACCGAGGTCATCCTGCCGGTCGCCGAGGATGGGTCGCCGCTGACCGGCATGGCGCTGATCGAGGCGTGCTGGCCGATGATCGTGCGCGACATACGCGTGCACAGCAAGACACTCCAGGCGCTGCTGAACAGCGGCGTGCGGCCATTGGCAGTGCGCGGAACCAAGATCATCCTGCAGGTCGACAACGAGTTTTTGCTGACCCAGTTCGGCAAGGACAGCGTGCGGCAGCCGGTCGAAGAGGTCATCAGCAGGCTGCTGGGCGCGACGCACAGCGTCGAGGCCGCCCTCGGCACCGACCAGCCACGCGACAGCGTTGCGCTCCTGCGCGATCAGTTGCGCGACGCGCGCACCGATCCGCTGGTGAAAGCCGCGATGAATATCCTTGATGCCGATATCGTCGGCATCGAGCCACCGCCCGACAAGCCATCATGATGGAGGTTTCCCGATGAATCCACGCCAATTGCAGCAGATGGCGCAGCAGATGCAGCGGCAGATGCAGAAGATCCAGGCCGAGTTGGCCAACGAGCTGGTCGAAGGCAAGGCAGGCAGCTACGTCACCGTGACGATGAATGGGCACCGCGAGATCCGTTCGATCACGATCGCGCCCGATGTGGTCGATCCGAGCGACATCGAGACACTGCAGGATCTGATCGTCGCGGCGATCACCGATGCCTCGCAGAAGGCGCAGGCGCTGAGTGAGCAGCGCATGGGCCCGCTGGCTGGTGGCATGAAGCTGCCGGGGCTGTTCTAGTGCCCGCCACCGGCGACCCGCTGCTGATCGCGCCAGTCGCGCGGCTGGCCGAGGCGTTCGGCCGGCTGCCCGGCATCGGGCCGAAGACCGCCTCGCGCCTCGTGTTCCATCTGCTGCGCGCCCCCGACGAGCGCACGCAGCAGCTGATCGCGGCGCTGACCGATCTGCGGCAACGGGTGCGCTTCTGCGAACGATGCTTCTTCATCGCCGAGGCGGCGACCTGTGCCATCTGCAGCGATGTCGCCCGCGACGCGCGCACGATCTGCGTCGTCGAGGAGCCACTCGATGTCCTGGCGATCGAGCGCAGTGGCGCATTTCGCGGGCAGTACCACGTCTTGCACGGCCGGATCGCGCCACTCGAGGGGATCCACCGCGAGCATCTGCGCTTCGATGAACTGTTGGCCCGCGTGCACGCCGAGCCGGTCGACGAGGTGATTCTGGCGACCAATCCCAACCTCGAGGGCGAGGCGACGGCGTTTCATCTGCAGCGGGCGCTGGTGCCGCTGGGAGTGCGCGTCACGCGGCTGGCGCGCGGCCTGCCGACGGGTGGCGATCTCGAGTGGGCCGACCCTGGCACGCTGGGCCAGGCGATCGAGGGGCGTCGCGAACTGTGAGGCGTTGCAGCCTCGAGCATGCCGGCCGGGCCGTGTCGCGCGCCGGCGACGGCCCGCATCGCCGCGCTCAGGCATGCATCCGATCGCGCAGGAACACGATCGTCTGGCCGTACGAGGTGCCAGGCACCGCCCACCAGCCGTTCAGGCCGACGATCGTCGGCGCGATGCCCCGCCGGTCGTTCGGCAGCGAGCGCACCGACAGCGCGTACGCGATGAGCTCGCGCTGGATGGCTGACGCCTGCGCATCGGTCACCGCGTAGGCCAGCAGGCGGCCGAGGTGCGCTGGAATCGCTTCGCCGACCCAGCTGCCGAAGCTGATGCCGCGCTCCCAGCGATTGCGCTGGGTATTGAGCGCCCAGCCCGCCAGGTAGGCCGGTTGGGCGCACTGCCACTGGCCGGTGACGCCGATGCCGGCCGGATTGCGCTGCGGCCGCTGGCTCCAGAAGCTGGTGAGATGGCCGGTCTCGTGGCAGCACTGCGCCAGCGCGAGGAACCAGTCGAGCCCGACGGCGGTGCCGACATCGCGGTAGCCGCCGGCGATCTCGCGCAGCGCCGCGGCGTCGTAGCCGCTGGCGCGCGGCGTGAGCCACGCCACCGCCTGCTCGACGCTGCCCGATGCCGGACCGAGGATCGGTGCATCGAGGTTGGTGATCGCCTGCGATGCCGGCGTCGGCGCCTCGGCGACCGAACCCGTCGCACAGCCGGGCGCCAAGGGGCCATCAGTCGCCGCCGGGCCGGCGGTGGCGGCGGCGGTCGGCGCAACCGGTGGCCAGCTGGGCGGCGCGCCGCTCGTCGGCGTGGCGGTGGGCACCCGGGTGCGCGTGGCGGTCGGCCCCGGGCCGCTGCGCATCATGGGAAGATAGGTGGTATGGATGCTGCGCCCGACGAGCTCGGCCGTGACGCGCGCGGCACCACCGACGCCGGCAGCGATCGCCAGCAGCGCAGCACGCCGCCCGAGCCGGCCCGACGACGGGTCACTCCCGGTCATCGGCGACCTCGCTGTCGGCATCGTCGTCGCGGTCGCCGGGGCGTGGATCCGTGGCGCCGCTGATCACGACAACATACTCACCGCGTGGCGTCGTGTCTGCGTGGAGGGCGACGAGCGTGGCCAGGGTGCCGCGCTGCACCAGCTCGAAGCGTTTGGTCAGATCGTTCACCACCGCGGCCTGCCGGTCGCCAAAGACGGTCAGCGCGTCGCGCAGAAACGCGCCGAGGCGATAGGGGCTCTCGTAGTAGATCAAGGTATGGGGCGCGGCACCATCGACGGCCAGAAAGCGCCGGCGGGGCCCGGGCTTGCGTGGCGGAAAGCCGCGAAACGTGAAACTGTGGACCGCCAGCCCCGACATGACCAGCGCGCCGATCAAGGCTGATGGCCCGGGCACGACAGTGAAGGCCAGGTCGTCGGCGATGGCGCGCCGCACCAGCGTGAACCCGGGGTCGGCGATGCCAGGCGTACCGGCATCACTCACCAGCGCGACATCGTGCCCCTGGTGCAGCAGCCCGATGATGCGCGCGCCGGCGCGCGCCTCGTTGTGTTCGTGGAACGCGATCTGCGGCTTGCTGATGCCGAAATGCTGCAGTAACACCCCAGTGTGCCGCGTGTCTTCGCTGGCGATGTAGTCGACGGTGCGCAGCACATCGAGTGCCCGCATGGTGATATCCCCTAGGTTGCCGATCGGCGTCGCCACAAGATACAGCATGCACGCATCCTACTACGGTTCATCGCACAGGTCAACCCGGGTGCGACCGGAGCGGAAGCGCCGTGGCGCGGCTGCCGCCACCCACAGCAGACCTGCTACAATGGCTGTGCGGCGGCGCCGGTGGTGCAGGTGCCGGGCGGGCACTGTGGGGGGATGCGATGACAGAGCTGCGGATCGGTGTCCTCGGGTCGGGCGGTCGGGGCAGGTTGGCGCGTCACGCGCACCAGCCCGGCGCGGGCGCGCGTGTCGTGGCGTGCTGTGATCGCTCGGCGGCAGTGCTCGAACAGAACCGCGCATGGTACGGCGACGACGTATTCACCACCGACGACGCTCGCGTCCTGCTGCAGCAACCGCTCGACGCTGTCTTCATCTGCACACCCGATTACCTGCACGAGGAGCACGCACTCGCGGCGCTCGGCGCCGTGCGGGCGGTCTATCTCGAGAAGCCGATGGCGATCACGATCGCCGGCTGCGATCGCATTCTGCAGGCCGCAGCCGATGCCGGCGCGCGGCTGTATCTGGGGCACAACATGCGCCACATGGCGTTCGTGCGCCAGATGAAGCAGCTGATCGACGCCGGCGCGATCGGTGAGGTCAAGGCCGGCTGGTGTCGCCACTTCGTCGGCCACGGCGGTGATTACTACTTCAAGGACTGGCACGCCGATCGGCGGCTGACGACCAGCCTGTTGTTGCAGAAGGCCGCACACGACATCGATGTGCTGCACTGGCTGTGTGGTGGCTACACCCGCCGCGTCAATGCGCTGGGTGGTCTCACGCTCTACGACCAGATCACCGACCGGCATGCGCCCGACGAGCGTGGCAATCCGGCGACCAGCCTGGATCACTGGCCACCACTGACGCAGCGCGGCATGCATCCGCAGATCGACGTCGAGGACCTGAGCATGATGCAGATGCAGCTCGACAATGGCGTGTTTGCCAGCTATCAGCAGTGCCATTACACACCCGATTACTGGCGCAACTACACCATCATCGGCACGGCAGGCCGCATGGAGAACGTCGGCAACGTCGCTGCCGGTACCGTGATCAAGCTCTGGACGACGCGCCGCCAGGAGTTCGGCGAAGCCGACCACAGCTACCCGATCGAGGTCGACAGCGGCGCGCATGGTGGCGCCGATGCGCGGATCGTCGCCGAGTTTTTGCGCTTCGCCCGCGAGGGCGGCGCGGTGAGCACGTCGCCCATCGCCGCGCGGTATGCGGTGGCCGCCGGCTGCCTCGCGACCGAGTCGTTGCGCGATGGCGGTACGCCCCGCGAGGTGCCGCCGCTCGATCCGGCAGTGATGGCGTATTTCGCGTAGCCGTGAGGATCCGGCGGTGCTGCCGGCGTGACAGGGAGGACCACATGCATCAGGAATGTGTGCTGCTGAACGGCAGCATCGTCACCTTCGACGCAGCACAACCGCGCGTCACGGCGCTGGCGATCCGCGACGGGCGCGTGGTGGCGCTCGGCAACGCCGCCGAGGCGCGTGCCGCACTGGGGCCGCGCGCCGCCGTGCTGGACCTCGGTGGGCGCACCGCCATTCCGGCGCTCACCGATGCCCACGTCCATCTGGTGTCGCATGCGCTGGCACGCACCCGCGTGCAGCTCGACGACGTGCGCGACTTCGATGAAGTGCTGCGCCGCATCGCGGCCTACGCCGCCGCATTGCCCGCCGGGGCCTGGCTGCGCGGCGGTGGGTGGGACCACACCCTGTGGGGTGGTCGCTGGCCGACGGCGGCCGAGCTCGATGCGGTGACCGGCGGCCGGCCGGCGCTGTTGTCGCGCAAGGACGGCCACAGCGCCTGGGTCAACCATCGGGCGCTGGCACTCGCCGGCATCGATGCCACCACCGCCGATCCGCCGGGCGGGGCGATCCAGCGCGATGCCGATGGCACGCCGTCGGGCATCGTGTTCGAGATGGCCATCGACCTCGTCCGCTGCCATGTGCCGGCACCAGGCGAAGCCGAGATCCTCGCCGCCGTCGAGGACGCCATCGCCGAGGCGCACGGGTACGGCATGGTCGGCATGCATGTGCCCACCAGCATGACGCCGGGCGATGGCGCACTCACGCTCGGCACCGTCCAGCGATTGCGCGAACGCGGCCGCCTGGCGCTGCGCTGCCTGATGTACCTCGGGCTCGACGGCCTCGAGCCGGCGCTGACCACCGGGCTGCGCAGCGGATTCGGCGATCGCTGGATCCGCCTGGGCGGGCTGAAGTTCTTCGCCGACGGCACGCTCGGCTCGCAGACCGCCGAGATGCTCGAGCCGTACGAGGGCGGTGGTGGGCGTGGCTTGCCGGTGATCGGGCGCGACCAGATGGACGACGTCGTCACCCGCGCCATCGCTGGCGGGCTGGCGGTGTCGGTGCACGCCATCGGCGATGCCGCCAACCGTGCCGTCCTCGACGCCATCGAGCGCGGCACCGCCGCCGCCGGTGGTCGCCGGCCGGCCTTGCCGCACCGCATCGAGCACTGCCAACTGCTGACCACCACCGACATCCCGCGCTTCGCCCAGCTCGGCGTCGTCGCCTCGATGCAGCCGATTCACTGCACCCAGGACCTGCCCGTCGCGCAGGAGCTGTGGGGCGCGCGTTGTGCGGGTGCCTACGCCTGGCGCTCGCTGCGCGACAGCGGCGCCGTGCTGGCGTTTGGCTCCGATGCACCGGTCGAATCGCTCGATCCGTGGCTCAGCGTGCATGCTGCGGTGACGCGCGAACGGCGCGACAGCGGCCCGGCCGGCGGCTGGTATCCCGAACAACGCCTCAGCGTCGCCGAAGCGCTCGAGGGATTCACGGCCGGTGCGGCGATCGCCGCCGGTGCCGCCCACGAGCAAGGGCGCCTGAGCCCGGGATTCCTCGCCGACATCGCCGTGCTCGACGCCGATCCGTTTGCCGTCGAGCCGGCGCACCTCGCCGGCATCCGCGCCGACATCACCATCCTCGAGGGCCAGGTCGTCTGGCAACGCAGCTGAACGCGACGGAGGCGGCCGCAGATGGCAGGCAATAGTTTCGGCACGGTCTTCCGGCTCAGCACCTGGGGCGAGTCCCACGGCATCGCCGTCGGCTGCGTGGTCGACGGCTGCCCGGCTGGCATCCCGCTCAGCGAAGCCGACATCCAGCGCGAGCTCGATCGGCGCCGCGTCGGCCAGAGTCGCGTCACTTCGCAGCGCCGCGAGCCGGATCTGGTCCAGATCTTCTCGGGGGTCTTCGAGGGGCGTACCACCGGCACGCCGATCGCGATGCAGGTGATGAATGCCGACGCGAAATCGGGCCACTACGAGAATATTCGCACACTGTACCGGCCTGGGCATGCCGATTACACCTGGGATGCCAAATATGGCTTCCGCGACCATCGGGGGGGCGGGCGTTCGAGCGCCCGCGAGACGATCGGGC
>CAIQIY010000462.1 GCA_903871975.1 uncultured Chloroflexota bacterium
CTATAGAGCGCGCTGTTCCGGTAACCTTCCGCCAGCGCGGCTTTCACGCTGGGCCGGTAAATGCCCCAGGCCTGCTCGAGCGTCGTCAGCGCGTCCAGCGCGGGCAGCATCGGGCGGAGGTTGTGCGCGAGTTTCGTGCCGCCAACGAGCGCTATCGCACCAGCAATGTCCGCTACGTGTTGCTGAGCGGCTTGCTCTGGCCACTGATCTCGGTCGTGCTCGGTGCCGTCGGCGCGATGGTGCTGCTGGTCGGTGGGCGTTTCGTCGCAGAAGGTTCGATGACCGTCGGCGACCTGGTGTTGTTCAACATCTACCTCGCTCAGCTGGGTTGGCCGATGATCGCACTCGGCTGGACGGTCGATCTCTATCAGCAAGCCAGCGCATCGATGGTGCGGATCAGCGAGTTGCTGCAGCGCCGGCCGACGGTCGCCGATCCGCCCGAATCGCTGCCGGCGCCACCGATCGCTGGCGCCATCGAGTTCCGTGATGTGGGCATCCGATTCCAGCGCAGCCTGGCACACGCGACCGCTGGCACCGTGGCCGTGCATGATGATCGTGACTGGGTATTGCGGCATGTCTCGTTCAGCGTGCCACAGGGCACCTCGCTGGCGATCGTTGGTGCAACCGGCATCGGCAAGACGACGCTGGTCAATCTGCTGGCGCGGGTGCGCGACCCCGATGAGGGTCAGGTGCTCGTCGATGGCCGCGATGTACGTGTGTTGCCTCTGGCCGACTTGCGCCGCGCTATCGGCTATGTACCACAGGACACGTTCCTGTTCAGTGTTCCACTCAAAGAGAATGTGACGTTTGGCAAACCTGATGCCGAGATTGACGCAATTGAGCGTGCGCTGCGTATTTCGCGTCTCAGCAACGATTTGATCCAGCTTCCGAATGGAATCGAGACGATGATTGGTGAACGCGGCGTGACGCTTTCGGGTGGCCAGAAACAACGAACAGCCATCGCACGTGCAGTATTGCGCGATCCAGCCATCTTAGTGCTCGATGATGCACTTTCGAGCGTTGATGCTCATACAGCAGCCGAGATTCTCGCAGAACTGCGCGACGTCATGCGTGGCCGCACAAGTTTGATCATTGCCCAGCGTATCGCGACAGTCAAAGATGCTGATCAGGTTATCGTGCTGCATGCTGGTGGAATCGCCGAACAGGGGACACATCGCGATCTACTGCGTACAAATGGGTTGTATGCAGCGATGTATCGCCGAGAGTTGATTCAGTCTGAGCTCGAGGGAGAAGTCGGAGTACAGCACTGATGCCACTTTTCCTGAATCGATAAGGCAGAAGGATTGACGATGACTCATGATGATGAAATCCTCGGAAGAGCGTATGACTCGCGCTTGATGAGACGTCTTGGCGTCTTTATCGCACCATATTGGCGACCAATCGTACTTACATTGCTTTTGATGACACTTAGTGCGTTAATTGAGCTTGCACCACCATTTTTGGTCAAACAGGCAATCGACGGACCAATTGCCAGCAAAGATGTCAATGGTCTCATCCCCATCTTTGCATGGTACGTCATGGCGCTACTTGGTTCATTTGCGTTGCGCTATATTCAGACATCGATCATTCAATCAACAAGTCAGCATATCATGGTCGATATTCGAATGCGACTCTTTGAGCACATTCAGCAGATGAGTCTGGCATTTTTTGATCGCAATCCGGTTGGCCGCCTGATTACGCGTATCACCAACGATGTCAACACGCTGAACGAATTCATGACTCAGGGGACCGTTGCATTACTCGGCGACGTTGTCAGATTCGTGTTTGTCGTCATCACCATGTTCGCCCTCAATTGGCGCCTGGCACTGATTGTATCGTTGATCTTTCCCCTACTCATCATGACGACTGCCATATTTCAGCGTGTGATGCGTCGTATCTTTCGCGAAGTCCGCCGTGCCTTGGCGCAAGTGAACGCTTTTCTCAATGAACAGATCACTGGTGTCCTGGTAACGCAGCTGTTCAATCGTGAGCAACAAAGTCGTGCGCGATTTGATGTCCTGAGCAATGCATATCAAGACGCGCAATTCCGCTCACTGATCGCCTACGCAGTCTTCTTTCCGGTTGTTGGCTTTCTTTCGGCAGTTTCCATGGCACTCCTACTCAATTTGGGTGGCCTGGTCGTGCTCGATGGCCTGGCAACCATCGGTCTCCTGATCGCGTTTCTGCAGTACGCCGATCAGGCATTTCAGCCGATTCGCCAGATTGCCGAGCGCTACAACACACTACAGAGCGCGATGGCGTCATCAGAGCGTATCTTTGGCATTCTCGACACCCCGGCCGATGTTCAGGATGCACCACAGACGATTCCGCTGGCGCAGCCGGTGCGGGGCGAGATCGAGTTCCGTGATGTCGTCTTCGGGTACAACCCGAGCGAGCCGGTGCTGCGTGGCGTTTCATTCCGCATCCCTGCCGGCCAGTCGGTGGCAGTCGTTGGGGCAACCGGTGCCGGCAAGACCTCGCTGGTGAGTCTGATGGCACGGTTCTACGACATCCAGCAAGGCTCGATCACGCTCGATGGTATCGACATCAAGCAAATTGCCCAAGGAGAGTTGCGTCGCCACATCGGTGCCGTACCGCAGGATCCCACATGCTTCAGTGGCACGATCGCGAGCAATATTCGCATGCACGATCTGACAATCAGTGACGAGCAGGTCCAGCGTGCGGCAGCGATCGCGAACGCCGCACCATTCATCGAGCGGCTGCCCGGTGGGTACGACTATGATGTACGCGAGCGCGGTGCGAACCTTTCGGTCGGGCAGCGGCAGTTGCTGGCATTCGCGCGGGCGATCGCCTTCAACCCCGAAGTGCTGCTGATCCTCGACGAGGCGACATCGAGTGTCGATACCGCGACCGAGGCCCTGATGCAGGCGGCGCTGGTGCGATTGCTGCACGGCCGCACATCGATCGTCATCGCCCACCGCCTCTCGACCATCCGCCACGTCGATCGCATCCTGGTGCTTCATCAGGGCCGGCTCGTCGAAGATGGCAGCCATGAAGCGTTGTTGGCACAGCGTGGCCGATACTATCGGCTGTATCAGCAGCAATTCGCCGAGCAGGCTACGCCGTCGCCACCGTCGGCCGTCTGAGCGGGGAATCACCGACTGGATCAGCAGCAATGAGGGCTCTCGCCATCATCATCGACAGCCCGAGTCCTTGAGCATCGCAACGCGGGGGGGCAGACACACACCGCATCGGGGGCATGGTCGACAGAACCCGTGCGTTCACGGCATTCGCCCAGCACAGCGGCGTGCTGACCCCTGCCAGCCACACGAGCGTCGGGCAGGCGGCGAACAACGCGCAGCGTGGGCCAATGGGTGCCGCGTCATCTGATGTCAGCCAGCACTTCGGCGACCAGCGATGCCGACCGACGCAGGGGTGCCTGCGCATCAGTCACGACGGCGCGGCGCTCACCATGGCTTGGGGTCGCGCGCGACCCATCACGACACTGCCGGGCGGGGGTCGCCGGCGCTGCGTGGCTCGAACGGCACCTGCACCTCGAGGCGCCGCGCGGCATCGTCGGTCTGGCACGGGCGGATCGCCAGCACAGCCACCGACAGATCCCGCCCCGGCGCACCATGTTCCGCGTCCAGCGCATGCTGAAGCAATCGGTCGGCCAGTTCGCGGGCACTCCGCAGCCCAAGATCGCAACAGCCCGCCAGCACATTGTCGAGGGCGACGTCATTATCGAAGCGTGCCCCCGCCTCGCGCAGCCCTTCGGTGAAGATCACCACATACAGATCAGGGCGAATCTCCAGCTCACTGATCTGTGGGCGGGTCGCCGCATGCAATCCGATCGGCGACGACGGTTCGTCGTGGCGATGGATGCCAGCCGGATCGATGACATAGAACGGCGCTGGATTATTGCGCGTCACCCGAATCGTCCCCGAGCGAAAATCGACCGACGCGATGTTGAGCGATGCGGCGACCTGACCGGCGCGATAGGTATACAGGTAATCATGTACCGCCCGCGCCACCACGCCATCGCGCGCACCGTCCTTCAGCTGGGCGATCGCCCGCGTCACCAGGAGATTACTCAGGCTCTTGGCGCCACGACCCGACCCCTGGCCATTGACCAGCACCACCGAGAATCCGCCAGCCGGCCGCTCGATGACCTCGACCGTCTCGCCACTCTCGACGGCACCGGCGTGTGGAACCTTTGCAACAGCGATCTCCAGGATGTACATGCCACACGCTCCCCTCGACAGTGGTTACACGACGACATTCACCAGGCGATCGACGACCGTCACCACCGTGCGGATCGGGCGATCGGCGATAGCCGCGGCCACGCGTGGATGCCCGAGCGCCGCCGCCGTCAGGGCGTGCTCATCGGTGCCGGCGGGGAGCACGATCTTGCCGCGAACCTTGCCATTGACCTGCAGGACGATCTCGACGTCGGCTACCACCAGCGCAGCCTCGTCCCAGGTTGGCCAGCCGGCATCGTAGATGCTGCCGCTGCCGCCGAACCGGGCATGCAACTCCTCGGCGAGGTGCGGTGCGAACGGCGACAACAAGCGCGCGAACACCTGCGCAGCCGCGGCGAACAACGGTGTGATCGCCGGCACTGCAGCACGATAGCGCACCAGTTCGTTCAGCAATTCCATCAAGGCGGCGATCGCCGTGTTGAACCGAAACGCTTCGGTGTCCTGGGTCACGCGCTTGATGGTTTCGTGCAGCTTGCGATGCAGTTCGCGACCAGTCGCGTCCAGTGTGGTGCCATCGATCGTCGAGAGGCCAGACGACCCGTTCGCGGCGATCTCGTCGGCAGCCGAGAGGAACATGCCGGTGATGCGATTGAGGAACCGCTGCGCGCCAGTGACGCCCTCGTCGGTCCATTCCATGCTGTTCTCGGGTGGTGCCGCGAACAGCACGACGATGCGGGCGACGTCGGAACCATACTGCCGCACGAACGGCCCGACCGGAATGCCATTGCCGGCACTCTTGCTCATCGTCACCGGGCCGCTCACGGCAACCCACTGCGCGCCATCGTGCTCGAGGGTGTAACTCTGGGCGCGCAGCAGGGCGCGGGCGTCATCGATCGCCTGTGGTTCGGCCGGCAGTGCGATCTTGCGGCGCAATGCCTCGGGGAACGTCACAGCGGCGTCGCCGTGCGCGTCCAGCGGCGTTCGCACCCGACGCTGCACCATGCCCTGCGTGAACAGTGCGCTGAAAGGCTCGTCGTACGGCACCAGGCCCTCGTCGTAGAGGACCTTGGTGATGAAGCGCGAGTAGAGCAGGTGCAGGATGGCATGCTCGATGCCGCCGATGTACTGGGTGACCGGCATCCAGGCGGCTGCCGCCTCGCGCGAGAAGATCTCGCGGTCGTTGCGGGCATCACAGAACCGCAGGAAATACCACGACGAGTCGACGAAGGTATCCATCGTGTCAGTGTCGCGCCGGGCTGGTTCACCGGTCACGGGATCGACGGTCGCGACCCACGCTTCGGCCGACGCCAGCGGCGAGCGCCCACGCGGCAGATAGTCATCGACTTCGGGGAGCACCACCGGCAGTTCGGCATCGGGAACAGGTTCGATGCGGCCATCAGCGCAGTGGATCATCGGGATTGGCGTCCCCCAGTAGCGCTGCCGACTGATCAGCCAATCGCGCAGCCGATACGTGATGGCACCCCGCCCGCGCCCCTGCGCCTCGAGCCAGGCGATCGCCGCCTTGACGCTCTGCCCTGGTGCCTTACCCGCCGGGATACCATCGAGTGGCCCGGAGCCAACCATCACGCCATCGCCCGGCCAGGCTTCGGTCATCGTCGCGCCGTCGAGCGCTGCGCCGGCCGGCTGGACGACCACCTGGATGGGCAGGCCGAACTGCCGCGCGAACTCGAAGTCGCGTTGGTCGTGTGCCGGCACTGCCATGATGGCACCGGTGCCATACCCCATCAGGACATAGTCGGCGATCCAGATCGGCACCCGGGCATCATTCACCGGGTTGGTCGCGTATGCGCCGATGAATACGCCGCTCTTCTCACGCGTCGTGCTGGTGCGCTCGATTTCGCTGGCACCGCGCGCTCGCGCGATGTACGCCTCGACGGCATCGCGCTGCGCGTCGCTGGTCAGCACGCCGACCAGCGGGTGTTCGGGCGCGAGCACGACGAACGTTGCCCCCCAGAGTGTGTCGGGGCGCGTGGTGAAGACCCGCAGCTCCCCGCTGGCACCACCGGGCAACGCCACGCCGAAGGCGACATCGGCACCTTCGCTGCGCCCGATCCAGTTGCGCTGCATGACCCGCACGCGCTCGGGCCAGCTGGTCAGCCGATCCAGATCATCGAGCAGCCGATCAGCGTAGGCCGTGATCCGGAAGAACCATTGCTCGAGCTCGCGTTTCTCGACGAGCGCGCCGCTGCGCCACGACCGGCCTTCGGCATCGACTTGCTCGTTGGTCAGCACGGTCTGGTCGACCGGATCCCAATTGACGGTGGCACGCGTACGGTATGCCAACCCTTTGCGATACAGCAGCTGGAAGAGCCACTGGTTCCAGCGATAATACGCCGGATCGCACGTCGTCACCTCGCGCGACCAGTCGTACATGATGCCGGCGATCGCCAGCGAGGCCTTGGATTCGGCGATGTTGCCGTACGTCCAGTCGCGTGGGTGGCGGCCGAACTTGATCGCCGCGTTCTCCGCCGGCAGGCCGGCGGCATCCCAGCCGAAGGGATGCAGGACATCGTAGCCGCGGGCTACGTAGTAGCGCGTCAGCGCATCGCCGATGACGTAGTTCTTGAGGTGGCCGATGTGGAGATCGCCACTGGGATAGGGAAACATCTCGAGGATGTAGCGCCGCGGTGCACCCTGGCGCCGCCCTGCCTCGAAGATACGCTCGCGCTGCCAGAAGTCGCGCCACGCTGGTTCGATCGCCGGATCGAACCGCTCGTTGCGCCGCCGGAGCTCCTCGGTCATGATCCCCCTCCACAACCACCACATGCATGCTGCCGACACACCCAACCGGGATGAGTGCGTTGTGCCGCGAGTATAGCACAGCCACCGGCGGGCGCTCGTGCGCTGTCAGGGGTTGCGTCAACGCCGTGGCATACTCCGCCCGGTGCCGTGGAGCAGCGCGTCACGGGGTACGTGGCAGCGGCCAGCACAGCCGTCACGGATCATCCGGCGGCGGCGCGGTACTGGCGGCCAACCGACGCGCCAGCCGTGCTGCCAGCGTCGGTGGGCTGGCATCGTTGCTGGTGGGTGGCGCAACAGCGCGCGACGCGGCAACGATCGGCGGCGGCACGCCATCGGGTGCAGCCGATGTGGTTGCGGGACGCCCCTCGGGCTCGCGGGCGAGGCGTGCCTGGATCGAGGCGAGCAGCCCCAGCAGGTGCGACCATGATTGGGCTTCGTGCGCGGCGGCCGCTGTGCTGGTGGTGCGTGCCTCGTGCAGCTGGGCCACGACGGCGGCGAGCTGATGGTCGAGCTGATCGAAGCGTGCCGCGCTGCTGCCGTGCGTGTTGCTCAGCAGGTCGTCGATGTGCGCGACGGTCACGCCGAGCTGACGCTCGAGCCGGTCGCTGCGATCGCCGCTGAACGCCAGCGATGCGCCGATCAGATCGCGTACCTGGGCGTGGGCGGCGTCGAGATGCTGCTCGAGGTGCTGCAGGCGCTCGTCGTTGTTCGCGAGTGAAGCGTCGAGGAGCTCGCGCACCTGTGGCCCGACGGCACTGATCTGTTGCTCGATCTGGGCGAGCTGCTCGCGGCTCGCCACCGCCGGTGCACGCAACGCGGCACGGAGCTGCTCCTGCGCGTCGTGCATGTGCTGCTCGAGCATGCTCAGGCGCTCTTCGCTGAGCCGATCGTACTCGTGCGCGACGTTCATCACCGTCGCCAGTGCATCGATGCGCTCACGCAGCACATCGACTGCGGTGGCGATCGCTGCCTGACGCTCGTGGGTGGTACGGTGCTCGGCGATGATGCGCTCGATGCCTTCGCGCAGGTGTTTCGTCTCGTAGCTCAGCCGGCTGCCGTGCAGCCGAAACTGGTGCGGCACGAACCACAGGACAAACGTCATCAACACCAGGATGGTCAGGCCGAGGGCGATGGAGAGTGCAGTCATGTGGCCTCCATGCGTGATGCTCGCGCCAATCATTATACCCGGGCTGGTGCCGGGGGTGTCAGCGGTGAATCTGCTGTGCGAGCAACGTGACCGCCGACTGCTCACGCTGCACGGTGCCGCTGACCAGCAGCAGCGTGGCGCCGGCCAGTCGCTCGCGCAGCCCATGGGCCAGCGCGGGGTAGACGATCACATTGACCATGCCAAACTCGTCTTCGAGGGTCAAAAACTGCACACCACGGGCGGTAGGTGGTGCCTGATGGACGACGAGCGTGCCGACGAGCCGCACCTGCTCCCCAGTGCGGCGGTGGGGCAACTCGGCGCTGCTGCACAGCCCGCGTGCCGTCAGCAACGCACGCTGCCGCGCAAGCGGATGTGCGTCCACGCTGACGCCACTCGCGGACATCTGCCAGCGATACAACTCGGCAGCGTCCGGCTCGTCCAGCTCTGGCATGATGGATGGCAGCGACAGCTCGAGCGCGCCCTCGTCGTACGACAGCGTGCCGAGCTGCCAGAGCAGTCGGCGCCGTCGCGGCTCGCGATGGTCGAACGCGCCGGCGCGGATCAGTTCGGCGATCACCTGGCGGGGGAGTCGGCTGCGGCGGCAGCAATCCGCAAGATCGGCAAATGGCCGCGCTGCCACGAGCCGCGCAGCCCCATCGCGCCCCAGGCCAATCACATGATTCAGCCCGAGGCGTACCACGCCATGCTCGAGCGTCGAGCACTCAGCACTGCGATCGATGTCGATCGGTGCAACGGCGACGCCACGCCGTTGGGCGTCGCGCACCAGGACATCGGGCGGCCAGAAGCCCATGGGTTGGTGGTTGAGCAGCGCAGTGAGGAACGCTGCCGGATGGTGGCGGCGCAACCAGGCAGATTGATACACGATGACGGCGAATGCGGCGGCATGGCTGCGCGGAAAGGCATAGCCACCGAACGCCTCGAGCTGGCGGAAGACCTCGGCGGCGATTGGCTCGGCGACACCCAACGACGCCGCGCCTGCGATGAACTGCTCGCGCAACGCTGCTCGAGCTGCCGCCGACCCCTTGCCGAGCGTGCGTCGCAAGCGTTCGCCAGCGCCAGCACTGAAGCCGGCCAGATCGCGTGCGACGGTGATCACCTGTTCCTGGAACACGATCACGCCGAGCGTCTCGCGCAGTGCTGCCTCGAGACGCCGATGGGCGACGCGCACTGGCTCACGGCCAGCACGACGACGCAGGTATGGCTGAACCATGTGCCCTTGCAGCGGGCCGGGGCGGATCAGCGAGATGGCGATGATGATGTCGGCGAACGTCCGCGGCAGAAGGTGCGGCAGCAGTTGCGCCTGAGCACGCGACTCGACCTGGAATA
>CAIQIY010000463.1 GCA_903871975.1 uncultured Chloroflexota bacterium
AGATGGCAGACCACGGCACCGCGCAGCCCGGTCTCCTCGGCGATCTCGCGGATCGCCGCATCTTCGGCGCGTTCACCACGCTGCACGTGCCCCTTCGGCAGGCCCCAACGCCGCGCAGCATGAGTCGCGATCAACGCAACCTCGACTGCCCCGTGGACACGCCGGTAGATGACGCCGCCAGCCGAGTATGCTACCCGCTGCATCAGCTGGCCCTGTCCGTCCCGTGTCATCGCTCGTGCCGCGTGCATTCAACGACGGCGCGCCAGCCGGCCCGCACGCATGTCCCAGTAGTTGTCGACGGCGAAGCGGATGCGGTCGCGCGCATGCTCGGCATCCTCCCAACCGATCGGTTCGACACGGGCACCCTCGAGATCCTTGTACACCTTGAAGAAGTGCTCGACCTCGCGGATGTAGTGCGCCGGCAACTCGGTGTAGCTCGCGTAGTCGGCGAAGAATGGATCGTAGTGCAATACGGCCAGCACTTTGTCATCGGCTTCGCCCCGGTCAGTCATGCGGAACATGCCGATCGGCCGGGCTTCGACGATGCAGCCGGTGAACGTCGGCAGGTTGGTCATCACCAGCACATCGAACGGATCGTGGTCATCGTAGTACGTGCGGGGAATGAACCCGTAGTCCCCCGGGTAGTGGACGGCGGAGTACAACACGCGATCGAGTTTGAACGCCCCCGACTCCTTGTGGAATTCGTACTTGTTGCGTGATCCCTTGGGGATCTCGACGACCACATTGATGACATCGGGGACGCTTGGCCCGGGATCAAGGTCATGCCACAGATTCATCGCGTCGTTGCCTCATCGTGTGCGGCTGAACGTCCTGCCGCATTATACCATGCATGGGCCAGCGCACCGGATTGCGGCTCAGAACAGCATCGCGCCGGCCTCGCGCGCCAGACGGCGCACCAGATCAGCCTCGTCGGTCTTGCCTTGCTCGGCGAGCGTCTCGGCGAGTTCGTTCATGCGCCGCACCAGGGCCGGCGTAATCTGCGCCGGGCTCTGCCGCAACCGGCGCGTGGCTGCCTGGGGTGTGTCGGCGGCGAGCAACTCGCGGACGAAGCGCTCCTCGGGCGTGAGGGCCTCGTCGCGTACCTGTTGCGTTGTCGTACGAATGGCTTCGAGCCGTTCCACGATGTCGTCGCGCCGGGCGCGCCGGGCGTTGTCGAGGTTGGCCTCGACGACCATCGTGAAGGCATCGTCGAGCCGTGCGAGGTTGTCGCGCAGTACGGTATGCAGATCATCGGCGACGATGACCTCGCGCAGCAGGCTGGCGGCCGCCTCGAGTTGCGCCTGGAGCTCGTGGTCGAGCCGCTCGGTGATGGCGATGAGTGCGTCCCGGCGTGCTTCGAGCTGGCTGGCCGTGTCGGCATCACCGGCATTGGCTGCCGCATCGATGCGCATGCCGATGGCCAGTACCATCTCGTAGCCGATGGCATCGCGGTGTTGCCGCACCAGCGCCTCGAGCTGGGCGTCGGCGACGCCGATCAACTGCTCGAGCAGCGCCTCGTCGACCGGTTCGGCCTGCATGGCCGCGCTGGTCAGCAATGCCTCGAGCCGGCTACGCAACTCATTCAGCAAGGTTGTCGCGTCGCTGCGGCCGGCGGCCTCGTTGGCACGGTACAGCGCGTCGAGCGTCGCGAAGAACGACTCGTCGAAGACGCCGGGATCGGCGAGCACCAGCTGCTCGAATTCGTTGACGTCGCGTTCGAGCGCGCCGAGCAGTGCCGTGAGGATGGTGACGGTGCGCTGCTGTGCCTGGAGCATCTCGCGGGTGACGCCGTCGCCTTCAAGCACTGCATCGACCAACGCCTCGAGTGTGAGGAAGTGACGCGGTGCCAGCAGGTGCGCCCGGTGCGCGTCGGCGGGTAATGCACGCATCAGGCGCGCGGTCACATCGCCGATGAATCGCTGCTGGTCCTCGGGGCGAGCGTTTAGTTGCGTCGGGAAGTGCACCAGGTACAGCCGCTTCTCGTGATCGTGGTAGATCAGCGGTGCGGCCAGGGCGACAGGATTGCCACACGATTGGCAGATCGCCAGATTGAGCTGCTCACCGAGCAGCGCCTGCTTGAGTTCGGGCTGGCTCGCCGCATCGATGACGGTGAACAGACGCGCACGCATCGGTGCACGGCATGCCGGACAGTTGAGCTGGATGACCTGCGCCGGTGCGGGTGATGACATGACGACCGCCTCCGTCTGGCTGGTGCGGCGCCTGCATGCACCGCCAACCGATTATAGCACGGGCATCTCATCGATCCGGCTGCCAGCGGACGCGCTGTGCCAGCATGCGGTCGGTGATGCGGGGCGCGAGCAGCGCAGCCAGGACCAACAACTGGTCACGCCAGCCGACATAGGCGACGCGTGGCTCCGTGCGCGCGGCGCGCAGCAGCGTATGCGCAACGATCGCCGGCGCGACGCCGGCGGGCATGCGCTCGCGCCGCTCGGCTTGGGCCCCCGGTCGGCGCTGGTGAAATGGCGTCGCAGTGGTGCCCGGCCGGACCAGCGTGATGGCGATGCCGCTGTCGGCGAGCTCGACCCGCAACGCTTCGCTCATTCGGTCGAGTGCGGCCTTGCTGGCGGCGTAGGCGCCGGCCCACGGCAGTGCACGCCAGCCGACGACCGAGGAGACCAGGATGCACTGGCCGCGCTGCTGGCGCTGCATCGTCGGCGCGGCAGCCTGGATGAGCGCGAGTGGTGCCATCAGGTTGGTCGCCAGCACGGTGTGCAGCGCGTCACTGTCGGTGGCCAGCACAGGTGCGGCTAGCCCGACGCCGGCATTGGCGATGATGAGGTCAATGCGACCGTAGTGGGTGTTTGCTGCCTCGACGAGCGCTGCTGCAGCGCCGGGCGCGGTCAGGTCGCCGGCGATCGCGATGGCGCCGGTGGCGGCGGCGATGGCTTCCAGCCGTGGGC
This sequence comes from uncultured Chloroflexota bacterium, assembly GCA_903871975.1. Classification (GTDB taxonomy): domain Bacteria; phylum Chloroflexota; class Chloroflexia; order Chloroflexales; family Roseiflexaceae; genus CAIQIY01. The sequence goes on from CAIQIY010000463.1 coordinate 2,922, forward strand.
GGTCACGCCCGCTCAGGATCAGTCGTGCGCCGGCGGCGGCAAAGGTGTGTGCGGCGGCGGCGCCAATGCCCGATGATGCGCCGGTGATGATGACGCTGCGCCCCCGTGGATCCATGCGCGTCGTGCCTCCCTCGTGTGCGGTGTGCTCCGCTGTGACATCCTACCGCATCGTCGGGCTGCGCCGAATGCCCCTGCCCCGCTGATGCTCCAC
>CAIQIY010000464.1 GCA_903871975.1 uncultured Chloroflexota bacterium
CGAATCAGCGACTGAGCGCATCCGTGCCACCTACGGATGGACGATGGCGCAACTGCGACAGCAAATGGTTGTCGGCACCGCCGACGACATCACCGCGCGGATTCAGGCGGTGGTCGATGCCGGGGCCAATTACATCATCACGTACTTTCCGCGCGTCGCATATGATCATTCCATGATGCGGCGCTTCGCCAGCGAGATTGCACCACGATTCCATTGATGGACGTGGACAGCACATGGCACGCTGGCCAGCCATGCGGGTGGCCAGATGCGTATGCTGCATGGAGCCAGGTGGCCAGCTGAAGAGGCGACCATGCGCCCGCCTGGGTGTGACCAGAGCCATCCAACGCCCCGGCCGTGGCATACCGGTCCACCTGGTCGGCCATCGTATGACGACCGATCGTATTGTATACTGATGCCATGAACCGTCGCGTCGCGCCAGTTGTCGTTGTGATCGCCGCCATCATGCTGGTGATACTCATCATCGCCAGCATCTGGTGGCCGCGCACCCGGTCGGGTGACGCCCAACCACCGACCGCATCACCGGTAGCCAGCGCGACCGTCGTGCGTGCGACGCCATCGGCAGCGCCGCTACCCACCAGCGCAGCGCTGCCAACGGCAACCGCGGCAACTCCGGCAGCGCGTCTGTTCGACGAACAGCGCCTGAACTACGCACCCGGAATCTCACCCGGCGTCCTGCAATCCTGGCTCGATCGCCAGCCGGGGACACTCGGTCAGCTGACACTGTCAGTCGGCGGGCGGCGTCACAGCTTTGCCGAAGTCCTGATCGGCCAGACATCGTACTACAGCGTCAATCCGCAGCTCGTGCTGGCAGTGCTGGAAGCACAGAGCGCACTGCTGAGCGACCCTGCCCCGACTGCCGACCAGTTCACCTGGGCGGCGGGATACCGCGGCGAGCAGGGCAACCGCGCCGGGCTACAGGCGCAGATACGCTGGATCGTACGACAAATCCTGCACGCACGCCGCGACTATCCGATCTACGCGCCCCTCAGCTACGCCGACGGCAGCGAGTCGCCGCCGCCTGCCGGCCTGACGCTGGCCGAGTATGCGCTCGCGCGCCTGATCGCGCCAACCACCACGCCCGATGCCCTGGCGGGCCGCATGGCCCGGGTCGTCGACATCCACACGAGCTGGTTTGGCGATCCACGGGTCAAGCCAGATGACTGGCCGGCACCGGCAGCACCGTTTCTGGTACGACCGACGAACCGGGTCTATGCGGTGACATCGTTCTTCGACCACAACGGACCATTCCTGACGCGCAACCGTGCCGAGGGCATTCACACCTACTGGGGCCGCACCGAAACAGACATGGCGTTCGCCTACAACGGCCACGACGGCTGGGATTATGCGGCAGCGCCACCTGCGCCGGCACTGGCGGCGGCGGCGGGCGAGGTGTACTTTGCCGGCAATGCCGACGACGGATGTGCGACCGGCGCGGTGATCATTGATCACGAGAATGGGTATCGCACGCTGTACTGGCATCTCGAGCGCATCGACGTCGCCATCGGTGACCGCGTCGCTGCCGGCGATCCGATAGGGATCATCGGCAACACCGGATGCTCACTCGGGCCGCATCTGCATTTTGGTGTACAGTATCTCGGGCGCAATGTCGATCCGTATGGCTGGTGTGGCACCGATGCCGATCCATGGGCCGTCCATCCAGCCGGTGCCGTGAGCCACTGGCTCTGGAGCGACCGACCATCGCCGTGTGCGGCGCCACCTGCCGATGCGCAGCTCCTCGACGATGGGCACGGTGGTTTTCTCGCCGATCCAACATGGCGCGAGGCGCCGTCGGGCGTGGGTGGCAGCGCCCGCTTTGCGGCATCACGTCGTTCGATGGTACGCGATGCGCCATGGAAGCCACGACCGGCGACGCTGCCTGCCGCAGCCGTGTGGCAGCTCGCGCTGGACGCACCCACGCGCTACGACGTGAGTGTCTACATCCCATACGCGCTCAGTGGGCTCGGCGATGCCCGTCAACTGCGGTTTGTCGTGCATCATGCCGGAGGCATCAGCGAAGTCGTCGTCGATGGCATGACCTATGCCAACGAATGGGCACCACTCGGCAGCTACGCATTCGACGATGCGATCGTGATCGCCATCGCCAGCATCGCGGAATCAGCTGATCTGACCGTCTGGGCCGATGCGGTGATGGTGCGCCCCGCGCCGGCCGATGCCACATCGGACATACAGGAGGCGAAGCCATGATGCGACCGGTGCGAGCCAACGGTGGCAGCACGCGCCAGCCGGCGCACCACGCGCCACAGATCGAAGCGCTGGTCGGACAACTGGCGACTGCGACAGTGATCGACGAGCGGCGCGACGTGCTCCGTTCCATCGGCAGTGCCTGGTACACCACTGGTGACGCCCCCGACGCACTCGCGCGATTTGGCATCGCCCTGGCAGAGCGACATCACCTCGATGCCGGGCTGGTGCTCGCCGAGCTCATGCTGGCGTACGGTGCCGCCCGCGACGATCAGCACACACGCGAATGGGAGATTCACCTGGTCCGGCGCATGGCCGAACTCAAAGGCTTGCACCGCATCATCTCGGCGGCCAACTCAACGCTCGACCTCGACACCTCGCTGCACCTGGTCGTCGCAACCGTAGCCGAAGTCATGGGCGTCGAAGCCTGCTCGATCTATCTGTACGACAAGGACAGCGACGATCTCACGTTGCGCGCGACACATGGGCTCGATGCGGCCGCCATCGGCCAAGTGCGCGTCGCGATGAATGCCGGCGTCACCGGTGCGGCGGCCCACGAGGGACGCCCGGTGATGGTGCGTGATACCTGGCGCGATGCACGCTTTGCCGCCGAGCCGGCACTCGGTACCGAGCCATTCCGCGCGATCCTCGCAGTGCCAATTGTGTTGTTCAGCGCCGAGCGCGTGCACATCGGCGCCGCGAAACTCCAGGGAGTCATCACGATCCAGACGACCGGCCCCCGCGAGTTTACTGCCGACGAGATCAATTTTGTCGAGACCGTCGCGGGTGAACTGGCATTCTTTGTCGTGAATGCCCAGTTGTATCAGCAGACCGATGACCAGTTGCACCAGAAGGTTCGCGAGCTCACGACGCTGCAACAAGTCTCGAAGGTGATCGCCGAGCAACTGAACCTCGAAGAGGTATTGAAACTCATCGTCGCCAAGTCAGTCGAGCTCGCACGTGCCGACCGCGCCGATATCTTTCGCATGGGCGATGGTGGCGTGCTCGAGCTGGCAGCGACCCATGGCGGCAAACGCCATGATGTGCCCGAGTTCATCGCGCAGGCCGTGCGTGATGCCCGGCCGCTCGCCGTGTTGAATGCATTCAGCGACACGCGTTACCCCGAACTTGCGCCATTTGCCGCCGAAGAGGGCTTCTATTCACTGTTTTGCATGCCGCTGCGGGTACGTCAGGGGCGTACCATCGGCGCGATCTGCCTGTACACCCGTGATGCACGTCACTTCGATTACGAGCACGTACGACTACTGTCGACATTCGCCGATGAGGCAGCAATCGCGATTGAAAACGCCCGATTGTACGAGGAGAGCCAGCGAGCGTTGGCGATCAAATCGGCGATGCTCCAGGAGATGCACCATCGAGTGCGAAACAATCTCCAGACGATCTCGGCGCTGTTGGCGATGCAGCAACGGCGACTCGATGGCGGCAGCCGTGCCGCCGCGGTATTGCGCGACAGCGTCTCGCGCATCGATGCAATCGCCGGCGTCCACAACCTGTTGTGCCGCGAAGACATCGGCGTGACCACAGTCGACGCAGTAGCCCGACAGATCATCGCCAGCGCGCAAGTCACCTTTGATCGGCCCGAGACACCGATCGATTATCGCGTGCTTGGTGCCAGCGTCTCGATCGGCTCACGAGAAGCCACAGTCCTGGCAATCGTGCTCAACGAACTGGTCGTCAATGCGGTGACGCATGGACTGGCGGGCCGGAGCGGTGCCATCATCGTCGAGTGCGGCATCACCGCCGATCACCTCGTCAGCGTCGAGGTCCGCGACGATGGCCCGGCGCATGGTCCGCATCACGGCGTGCCGTCGGGGAGCGGGATGGGACTGCAGATCATTCGCACGCTTGTCGGCGACGATTTGCACGGCACGTTCACACTGACACACACCGCAGCGACGACGTGTGCCCGAGTCGTGTTTCCGCAGCGCATCACCGAGGTGTGAGGCGCACCTGCGAGGAGGAACTGCATGCAACGTCACGAGCGACTTGTCGCCGAACTCGAACGCGCGGGCCTCGATGCCTTGGCAATCGTTCCCGGGGCAAACGCAGCCTACCTGACCGGAATCGACTTCACGACGCGGCTGCGGCTCAGCATGGTGCTCGTCTCGCGGCGTGGTGCGGCGCTGATCGTGCCCGCGATGGAGGCCCGGCGCGCAGCAGCGATGGCGACGTTGCCCCTCGAGATTGTTCCCTGGATCGATGGCGCGGATCCGCGTCAGGCGCTGCGTGCTGCCGGCGATGCGCTGGGCCTGCAGAACGCGCACGTCGGCATCGAGCCGACCGTGATGCGCGTCTTTGAACTGCGCGCGCTCGAGGCGGCGCTCGATGGCATCCGCTGTGTCGACGCAACCGACGTGCTGATGGCACTGCGGACGGCCAAAGACGCCGACGAGCTGGCCGCGATGCGCGAAGCAGTCGCGATCATCGAGCACACCCTGCAGCAGCTGATCGCCGGCCTCGCGCCAGGGCAGAGCGAGCGTGCGATTGTCGAGCGCTGGGATGCGCTGATCCGCGCCGCGGGTGCCGCGCCCGCGTTCGAGACTGCTGTCGCCGCCGGTGCAAACGGTGCCTCGCCGCATCACACCAGTGGCGAGCGGGCGCTGCAGCGTGGTGACCTCGTCGTCCTCGATGGTGGTGCGGTCGTCCGCGGGTATATCTCGGATATCACCCGCACAGTGGCGATCGGTCCGGTCGATGACGAAGCGCGCGCGATCCATGCGGTCGTCGAGCAGGCCAATCTGGCTGGCCGACGTGCGGCTGCGCTGCCGGGCGCCAGCGGCGACTCCATCGATCGTGCGGCGCGATCGGTGATCGAAGCCGCGGGGTATGGACCGGCATTCCTGCATCGCACTGGCCACGGAATCGGCCGCGAGGTGCACGAGCCGCCA
>CAIQIY010000465.1 GCA_903871975.1 uncultured Chloroflexota bacterium
ACACGATCTTCGCGATCGATCGTATCTCGGAGGCGGTGCTGCTCGAGCAGTTCGCCGCACTGGCCAACGAATGGCCGTGCATCCTGGTCGCCGAGGGGTTGGGCGACGACGGGCGCCTGACGTTGCCTGCCGGCCTGCCCGCCGAGCAGGCCGAGCTGATCATCATCGTCGACCCGATCGATGGTACGCGCGGCCTGATGTACCAGAAGCGCCCGGCGTGGATCCTCACCGGCGTAGCTGCAGCGCGGCCAGACACCACATTGGCCGATATCGGGCTGGCGCTGATGACCGAGATTCCTCTGGTGAAGCAGCACTTGAGCGATGTGCTGTGGGCCAGCGCCGGCGGCGGCATGCATGCCGAGCGCCACGACCGACTCCGTGGCACGGTGCAGCCGCTGCGGCTACAGCCGTCGGGTGCCGGTACACCGGCCCAAGGGTACGGCGCCATCAGCCGATTCTTTCCCGGCGCACGTGATCTGCTCGCCGCCGCCGACGACCAGTTCATCGAACAGGTGCTGGGCGTCGCGCCGCCCGGCATCGCCATGAGCTTCGAAGATCAGTACATCTCGACCGGCGGCCAGCTGTACGAGCTGATCGCCGGCCACGACCGCTGGGTCGCCGACGTGCGCCCACTGGCCGATGCCGCCCTGCGCCGGCGCGGCCGGCCACTCGGCCTCTGTTGCCACCCCTACGACATCTGCACCGAACTGATCGCACGCGAAGCCGGGGTCGTGATCGAGGACCCCTGGGGCGCGCGGCTCGGGGCACCGCTCGACGTGACCAGCGCCGTCGCCTGGGTCGGTTTCGCCAACCCGGTGCTGGCCCGGCAGCTCGCACCCGCGTTGCGCGCTGCCCTGGCCGGACAGGGGCTGTTGTGAGCCCGCCGCCACCAGAGGAGGACGCCATGCTGCATCCGGATCTGCAACGGCTCGGCGCGTCGCTCGGCGCGCACCACGCGTTCTTCGCCCCCGGGGCACCGATCACGCTGGCCCGCGCACCTGGGCGCATCGACCTGATGGGCGGCATCGCCGACTACAGCGGTGCGCTGGTGTTGCAGTACCCGCTGGCGCTGGCGGCGGTGGCGGCAGTGCAGCTGGTGGCCGAACCGCTGGTGACGGTGCGCAGCATCCAGCAGCCCGAGCCGGTCGTCGTGCCACTGGCACGGCTGTTCCCCGCCGGCACGCCGCTCGATTATGCCGCCGCGCATCGGCTGCTGACCCGGGTGGCCCACGAACGCTGGGCAGCGTATTGCATCGGCACGCTGCTGGCACTCGGTCACCGCCACGGCGTGCGCCCCGGGCGCGGCGTGCGCATCCTGCTGGACTCGCAGGTGCCACCGGGCAAGGGCGTCAGTTCGTCGGCGGCGATCGAGGTGGCGACGATGCTGGCGTTGGCGGCGAGCCATCAGTGCGATCTCGACGGCGCCGAACTGGCGCACGCCTGCCAGGAAGTCGAAAACCTGGTGGTCGGTGCGCCGTGTGGCATCATGGATCAGATGACTGCGGCGTGTGGCCAGGCCGACGCGCTGCTGGCCCTGCGCTGCCAGCCGGCCATCCTCGAGCCACCGGTCGCCCTGCCAGCCGACGTGGCGGTGTGGGGCATCGATTCGGGCGTGCGGCACGAGGTCGGTGGCGCCGACTATACGGCGGTGCGGGTCGCGGCCTTCATGGGCTACCGGATCCTCGCCGAAGCCACCGGCCTGGCGAGCACGCCGGTCGGTGACGGGCGGGTGGTCATCGATGATCCGCACTGGGGTGGCTATCTGGCCAACGTGACACCAGGCATGTGGTACCACCGCTTCGCCGCACTGGTCCCGGAGCAGCTCAGCGGTGCCGACTTTCTGGCGCGCTACGGTGGCATCACCGATCACGCGACGCAGGTCGATCCGGCGCGGACGTACCCCGTCGCCGCGGCGACGGCGCACCCCATCCTCGAGCATCACCGCGTCGGCGTGTTCCGCGCGCTGCTGCAGGGCGGCGCCGCCGACGAGGAGCACCGGCGATTGCTCGGCGAGTTGATGTATCAGTCGCACGCAGGCTACTCGGCGTGTGGCCTCGGCGCCAGCGCCACCGACCTGCTGATCGAGCTGGTGCGCGAGCTGCCAGCTGCGGCCGGCGTCTATGGGGCCCGCATCACCGGCGGCGGCAGCGGCGGCACGGTGGCCATCCTGGCGCGCCGCGGCGCCGATGCGGCGATCGAGGAGCTGCGGCAACGCTATGAAGCCCGCAGCGGGCAGCGTGCGACGCTGCTGTCGGGCTCGTCACCTGGCGCGATCCAGGTGGGGACACGCTGGTTGTCATTGCATTGAGTGCACAGGCACGGCCTGGACGAGGGAGTGGTCATCGATGATTCAACGCGACACATTTGGCCAGGATCGCGACGGGCGCGATGTCGCCCGCTTCACGCTCGCCGCCGGCACCATCGCCGCCGAGATCATCACGCTCGGCGCCACACTCAGCGCGCTGCGCGCACCAGATCGCACGGGCAGCTCCAGCGATGTCACGCTCGGCTTCGCCGGGCTGACGCCGTATCTGGGTGCACATCCCTACTTCGGCAGTACCGTCGGCCGCGTGGCGAACCGTATCGGCCATGCGCGCTTCACGCTCGATGGGCGCACCTACCAGCTGGCCGCCAACATCGGCGCCCATCATCTGCACGGTGGCCCGACCGGCTTTCACATGCGCGTGTGGGACGTCGTCGACATCGATGATGGTGCGGATCCGGCGGTGCGGCTGCGCTGGATCAGCCAGGCAGGTGAAGAAGGCTACCCCGGTACGCTCACCGTCGACACGGTCTTCCAGGTCACCCGCGAGTCCGAACTTCGCATCGAGTTCTATGCCACGTGCGATGCGCCGACGCCGGTGAACCTGACCAACCATGCGTACTTCAACCTTGCCGGTGTCGGTGATGTGCTCGACCACGAGCTCGAGCTGCGCGCGTCGCAGTTTGTGCCGACCGACGCCGATTGCATCCCCTTCGGCATCACGCGGCCAGTCGCCGGCACACCGATGGATTTTCGTACCGCGACGCGCGTCGGCGCACGCATCGCCGCAGATGATGAGCAACTGCGCATCGGCCATGGCTACGACCACTGCTGGGTGTTCGACAAGCCTGCCGGCGAGCTCGAGACGGTCGCACGGCTGACGCATCGCCCGAGCGGACGCGTGATGGATCTGGCGACGACGCAACCTGGGGTTCAGCTGTATACCGGCAACTACCTCGATGGCAGCCTGACTGGCCGCGATGGTACGCGCTATGGCCGGCACGCGGCGCTGTGCCTCGAGACGCAGCACTTGCCGGATTCGGTGAATCACCCGGCGTTTCCGTCGACCATTCTGCGCCCGGGGATGACATACCACGAGATCACGGTGCATCGCTTCGAGGTGTGCTGATGGGCGTCGCCGACGCGCTGGCGGTGCTGCCATGATGATCGACGTGCGGCGGGATCGCGTCGGCGCCGAGTATGTGCTGATTCCGGCGCTGCGGCACCCGCCCGTGCGACGACGTGCTGAGCATGGCGCGGGCCCGAGCGGATATGCAGATCTGACGGACCCCCGCGACATGCCGGCATTCTGGATCATGCGCACGCCCGTGACCAACGCGATGTATGCCGAGGCTGTGGCGATCGGCGCCTGTACGCCACCACATGTGCGCGTCGCGCTCGATGATCCGACGCGCACGAAGCATCCGGTGGTGTACGTCAGCCGTTCGCAGGCCCGCGACTATGCCCGCTGGGTCGGCGGCGCGCTGCCCAGCGGGGCGCAGTGGCAACGCGCTGCCAGCGGCGGCGATGGGCGGCGCTGGCCATGGGGCAATGAGGTGCCCGATACGACGCGGGCGAACTATGATATGCAGATCGGCGATACGACGCCGGTCGCAAGCTATCTGTTCGGCGCCAGCCGCTACGGTGTGCTCGACATGGCGGGCAACGTGTGGGAATGGGTCGAGGCGGCCTACCATGTGGTGCGTGGCGGTTCGTTCAGCAGCACTGCCGACGAGATCGGCTGCGATGCGCATCTCGGCCTGGGCCATACGACTGGCCGCGGCGACCACATCGGATTCCGTGTGGTGCTCGAGGCACAGGGGGCGCGCGTTCGCTGACTGCGGCGCCTCCCCGTGCGGGGCGCGGCGGTGTGCGCTGCAGCAGCGTGCGGCGTCGCAGCCCGCGGTGTCTGATGGGCCGCGCGGGGCGTGCGCGACGCTCGAGCGCTGTGCCGACGTGATGCCACGACGCGGTGCGCGGGCCGCTCGCCCGGCGATGCATGCTGCCCCCTGCACGACGCGTGCCACGGCGTCAGGCGCACACGGTGCGAGCGCCTACGCCCGACGGATCCCGCTCGTCAGCGAGCCGACCCGCTCGTAGGTGACGACGATGATGCCGCGCGTGCCGACGTCACACGATGCCACCGTGAAGGCCGTCGGCAGCGCGCCATCGGCGAACAGCCGTTTGCCGCGACCGAGCGTCACGGGGTAGATCATCAGCCAGAACGTGTCGACCAGATCGTGCTGCATGAGCGTCTGCAGCAGGTTGATGCTGCCGCAGACGTGCACGTCTGGCCCCGGCTGCTGCTTGAGCCGCGCGACATGCTCCGCCACGTCGTCGCCGAGAAACACCGAGTGCTGCCAGG
>CAIQIY010000466.1 GCA_903871975.1 uncultured Chloroflexota bacterium
CTCGGCGGCACTCGGCGTGGTGTACAGCGCGTCGAAGATCGGCGCATCGGCCGACGGTGTTTGCTGGTCGCCGCCCGACTCGACGCTCTGCCATGCTGACCATGGCTCGGTGACGGCGGTACGCACCTCGACGTGCAGCGGTGTGCCGGGCGGCAACGTGCCGAACACCTGGATCACCAGGAAGCTGAATGGTCGAACCGCTTCGACGATGCTGGTCTCGAGCGGCCCGACGACGGCGGCGCGCTCGTCGGCTGGCAGCACCAGGCTGTAGCGGTCGCTCTGAATCTCGCCGTCGGCCATCACGCGGCGGAGCCAGAGGCCGGTGGCCAGTGCTGCCGCAGCGCCGGCCAGACCACCGATGACTTGCCGTCGTGTCAGTTTCATGTCTGCTGTACCCGCGTACTCGCCGGCGCACATGCACCCGCGACGGTGGCCAGCGCCCGGGCCTGTCGCCGCACGGACATTATAGACGATTACGAAAGCATCACGTACGACATTGCGGCGCAGGAAGATGTCGCACGCCGTGCGGCCCACGCGCGATGGCGATGCCCGAGCGCCACACCACCGACGCGGCCGCGCGCCGTATGCCCGGCGGCGACCGCCACAACGCTGCGCCCGTCATGCCGGCAGGCACCGCGGGCGCAATGTCACGGAGGATGGGGAGGCGTCAGGCTGCGGCGTCGCGCAGCGGCGCCAACAAGCGCAGGCCATTCAACACCACGATGATCGTACTGCCCTCGTGCCCGACGACGCCCAGCGGCAAGGGCACACCGATCGACAGCGTCGCCAGGACCAGCAGCACCACCACCGCCAGCGCGAAGCCGATGTTCTGCCAGACGATCTGCTGGCTGCGTCGGCTGAGGCGCACTGCGGCAGCGAGCGCCCCGAGATCGTCGGACATCAGCACCAGATCGGCGCTCTCGAGCGCAGCATCGGTACCCGCACCGCCCATCGCGACACCGACCGTCGCTGCAGCGAGTGCCGGGGCGTCGTTGACCCCGTCACCGACCATGGCGACCGGGCCGTAGCGCGTGCCGAGCGTCTGGACCAGGCGCAGTTTGTCGGCCGGCAACAACCCGGCATGGACTTCGTCGATCCCGAGCCGCCTGGCCATCGGTTCGGCGATGTGTGCTGCGTCGCCGGTGAGCATCACGACCCGCTGGATGCCGGCACGCCGCAGTGCTGCGATGCGGGCCGCTGCGTCGGGGCGCTCCTGATCCATCACCGAGACCATCCCCAGCCAGCTGCCACCGCGCCATACCGCCATGCTGGTCTGCCGGCCAGACGCCGCGAGCTGCTCGAATGCTGCCTGGATCCCGGGCGGCACCGCGATGCCGCGCTCGGCCATCAGGCGTGGCGTGCCGACGAGCGTTTCGACGCCATCCCACACCGCACGCACGCCCCGACCGGTGATCGCTTCGAACTGCTCGGGCTCATCGACGACGATGCCGCGCTCGGCAGCATAGGTCGTGACGGCACGGGCCAGCGGGTGCTCGCTCATCAGCTCGGCACGCAACAGGGTCGTCATCAGCGTGTCGGCATCGACGCCCGGCTGCGGCAGAACGTCGGTCACGCGCGGATGGCCGAAGGTCAGCGTGCCGGTCTTGTCGAACGCGACGACGCGCACCTGGGCGAGTTGCTCGAGGTATGCACCACCCTTGAACAACACGCCGCGGCGCGCAGCGGCGGCGATGGCGCTCAACACCGCCGACGGCACGCCGATCACCAGGGCGCACGGCGATGCGACGGTGAGCAGCACCATCGCCCGATAGAAGTTGTCGTCGAATGACTGCCCGGTCAGCGAAGGGCCCACGATGATGAATACTGCGACTGCCACGATGACGCCGAGCGCGTACCGCTGCTCGAACCGGTCGAGCACGCTCTGCGTCCGTGCCTTGCGTTCCTGTGCGTCGGCGACCATCGCGATCACGCGCGCCAACGTGCTCTCGGCGGCGAGCCGGGTGATCCGCACGTCCAGCACGCCGGTCTGGTTCAGGGTGCCGGCGAGTACGGTGGCACCGACACCACGGTGGACCGGCAACGCCTCGCCGGTGATCGTCGACTCGTCGATGTTGCCACGGCCGCGGATGATGTCGCCGTCGAGCGCGATGCGCTCACCGGGGCGTACCACCATCACGTCGCCGGTCACGGCGTCGTCGAGCGCGATGTCGACCAGAGTGCCGCCGCGCCGGACGGTGACACGATCCGGCCGGAGTGCCATCAGCGCACTGATCGCGCGGGTCGTGCGGCCCATCGCGTAGTTTTGCAGCGCATTGCTCAACGAGAACAGGAACAGCAGGATGGCGCCTTCTTCCCATGCACCAACGTACGCGGCACCTGCCGCTGCCAATGCCATCAACAGGTCGACCTCGATCTCGCGGCGGCGCAATGCGGCGATGATCGAGCGTACTGCGAAGAACCCGCCAGAGACGTACGTGGCGACATGGACGCCCAGCACGTAGCTGTGATCGACGCCACTGCGTTCGAGCAGCCAGGCTGCCACGATGCCGAGCAGCGTGAGCCCGACCAGGCTCCGCTCGACGGTGCCGCGGTCGATGCTGAACGGCGGTGGCGCCGCGAGCGATGGTGATGCGGTGGTCATGCTAGCCCTGCCTTTGCATCAGGTCGGCGTGCAATACGTGCCGGTCTGCGGCGTCGAGACGCTCCAGCAGATCATCGCCGAGCCGCGCGAAGATGCGCTGTGCAAACAGCTCCATCCAGATGAACTGCCGTGCGATCAGGACCATGTTCGGGTTGGTGGTCACCGTCGCATTCGTGACGACATGACCGCTGGCGATCAGGAACTCGCGCTCGTCGGCGACGACGATCAGCATCTCGCGCATGCCGTGCAGCTCGGTCTCGTGTGGTGGGTGCCTGACGACTTGCCCCGCCGGCGCGTCGATGGTGCCGGTGAGCATGATGCCGATCGCGATTCCGCGCCCGTGTGCGGCGTCGAGCGCTGGTCGCAATGCGTCGACGTCGGCGTCGCTCAACACCAGCATCAGCTCGCGCGTCGCCGTGGCGATCAGCTCTTCGGCATGCCGCAATGCCTCGCGCCGCCCGGTGAAGTTCCACAGCCGGCCACCATCCTGCCGCTGGTAGATCGGCGCCAGCCCCACCCGTAATCCGGCGATCCGGCCAGCGACCTCGTTGGCGTAGCGGTCGAGTAGCTGCTCGGGGGCTACCGGCCGGTACAACATGGCTTTCTCGTCGCGCGTCCGCAGCACGGCACCCCGCACTTCGAGCCGGCCTAGCGCTTCGTAGACCTGCGAGCGCGGCATCCCCGATGCCTTGCCGATCTGGTAGCCCGTCACCGGGTGCTCGCGCAACAAGGCCAGGTAGACTCGCGCTTCGGTTTCGCCGAAGCCGAGTGCCTGCAGCTCGTCGATCAGGTCGTCCTCGATCGCTGTTCGCTCCATCGTTGAGTACTCCAGTAGTCGTTGTTCGACATACTACGAGTCTGATTCTAGACGACTATTGTGCAGTTGTCAACATGGAGCGAGGCGCAGGGCAGGGCTGCGTTCGGGTGGTGCGGGGGCGGGATCAACCAACACCGGCCCGCGTCCCGCGCCAGTCGGATGCTGCACGGGCTACGATAGTGCTGCGACGGCGCGTCGACATCACCGGCATGCAGCGCGGGAGCGGGGGAATTGCTGCTGTGCACGCGCAGCGTGGCGCAGAGATGGGCACCGGGCGCACGGTACCCATCGGCACCGCATCAACC
>CAIQIY010000467.1 GCA_903871975.1 uncultured Chloroflexota bacterium
GACCCCTTACGCGGCCGGCGTGTTCTACTGCAAGGATGCGTTCGAAGGCCTCGAGACGATGGATCGCCTGGTGGATCCAGCGCGACGCGCTGCGTTCGTCGCCGAAGTGCAGCGCGAGGCCGGCGAAGTCTGGCAGCAACGGCAACGCGGCCGCGTGATGCTCGCCGAGGTCGGCCGCGCCAATCTGGACGCGGGTGCGGTGCGTTCGGCGGTGCGCCGCGACATCGTGGTGCCGACGCCGCCGTTCTGGGGGGCGAGTGTCATCGATCGCATTCGGCTGGCCGACGTCGTCGAATGCCTCGATCGCAACGCGCTCTACCGGCTGCAGTGGGGCGCACGCAACGCCAAGGGCGCCGAGTGGGAGGCACTGGTCGCCGAATTCGACATCAGGGTACGCGATCTGGTGCGCGAGGCCGAGCGTGATGGCTGGTTGCAGCCACAAGTGGTGCTGGGGTACTTCCCGTGCCGTTCGTCGGGCCACGAGCTCATCATCTACGACCCGGCCGATCGCACGCGCGAGCTGGAGCGTCTGGTGTTTCCGCGGCAGCCGGAGCGCGAGCGACTGTGCCTGGCCGACTACTTCCACAGCCATGACGATGCCGGCGATGATGTGGTGGCATTGCAGATCGTCACGATGGGCACGGCGGTCGACGAATTGACCGAGACGCTGCAGCAGCAGGGTGACTACAGTCGCTCGTACTTCATCCACGGGCTGGGCGTGTCGTTGGCCGAGGCGCTGGCCGAATATACCAACCGGCTCGTACGCCGCAGCCTGGGCCTCGGCGATGTGCGCGGCAAGCGCTATTCGTGGGGCTACCCGGCCTGCCCGGATCTCGACGAACATGCCAAGGTGTTTCGCTTGTTGCCCGCCGAACGGATCGGCGTGAGCCTGACCGATGCGTTCCAGCTGGTGCCCGAGCAGAGCACGGCGGCGATGGTGGTGCATCACCCCGAAGCACGGTACTTCTCGATCGGCTCGGGGCGCGAACGTGCCGAGGAAGACGCGCGCGCGCTGGCGTGATGCTGCCGCAGGTTGCGACCGGCTCAGGGGTGCGCGGCGAGCAGTGCTGCGACGGCAGCGTCGAATGTGGCGGCAGACTGCCACGCCAGCAGATGGCCGGCGGTGGCACAGAACAATTGCTGCGCATGCGGCAGCGCGGCGGCAATGGCGCGGTGGTGTTCGGGCGGGCAGAACGGATCGGCGCCGCCCTGACAGAGCAGCACGGGCACCGCGAGCGACTCCAGCCCGGGGATCGCATCGGCCCGGCTGGTGGCGAGTGCCGTCATCGCGGTGATGACTCCGTCTGCGAGCACGGGCCACCAGTCGGCACCATGGGCACGTGCCATCGCGCGTTGCCATTCGGGCGCCAGTGCGGCGAGTTGTTGGCGATGTACAGCGACGATAGGGGCGTCGATGTGCCGCACGATGCCGTCGAGCACCAGCGCCCGCACCCGGCCGGGGTGCACGAGTGCGGCGTTGGCGGCTGCCATGCCGCCGATGCTCATGCCTACCAGCACGACTGGCGCATCGTCATGCTGGGCGAGGACGTCCGCTACCGCTTCGCCCTGCATCCGGACGTACGCGTGTGAGAATAATCCCGCCGGTCGCGCCGAACCACCGTGCCCGAGCAGATCCACGCTGGTCACCCGCCCATGAACAGCGAGGCGCTGCGCCAGGCGCCGCTGGCTCGCAGCCGTCATCGTGTTGCCATGCATGAGGATCAGCGGCGGCCCGGAACCGATCTGCTCGGCGGCGACCAGCCCATGACGTGTGTGGTACTCGACAGGCACGTGCGGTGCCATCAGCGCTGCCTCCGACGCCACCAGCGCTTGCCGGTGGTGCTGGTCCAGTCGGCGATGGTATGCGCCGCGCTCCCGGTGACGAATCCGCCGATGAGCAACCCGGCTTCGCGGGGTGCGCCGGCGATGCCGTCGATGATCGCACGCGTCATGACGATGTGGTAGTCGCGTACGACGACGCCAAGCTGCGCCAGGCACCAGCTTACGCCGAGAAATGTGCCCACCAGCACACCGTAGAAGTAGAGCAACTTCAGAAGCGGCGCGATGACCAGGCTGTGGCTCCAGAAGTGACGGTGTGGAATGATCCACATGTACGGCCGCCATATCCAGCTCAGGATGCCCCACCGGCGGTGAATGGCGGAATCAATATCGAGGTCAGGCGAAAACAGCACCCCGGAGACGATATGAGCAAGCGTGAACAGGCTAGTCCCAAGTGCTGCGGCGTCCGCTGCTGGCACCACCAGACTACCATAGACGAGTGGTGCCAGCACAACACCGCTGATGATCGTGATTCGGTCGTGAGTAGCCGCATCAGGCATCAATTACTCGCATCAGTTCAGACGTTCTGGTCGATAAGATGACGATGGTCGTTATGTGCATTGAGATGCCACTCAATACGACCATCGCGCTCGACGACACGTCTCCAGTGTGTGATTGCAGTATTACGCACATGAAACGAATTTCTGGTGCGTACCTGTGGGCCAAGTTGCATCAGATAGAAAAACGACACCTCGATCACGCCACCATGGCAGACGACCACGATGCGCTGATCAGGGTGCTGGGCGATGATGCGTTCGAGTGCTTCGGATGCACGGTGTTGGAAGCTGGCCCAGCTCTCACCTTCGGGTGCCAGTGGCGTGAACAATTCACGAAAAAACGCCGCAAATCCCGGAAAACGCTCGCGTGCCTCGTTGAGATGCATGCCATCGGCCAGCCCCGGCCTGATCTCGTGGAGTGCATCATCCCATTGGATGGGCAGATTCAACGCCCGCGCGACATGCTCAGCCGTCATCGCTGCACGTGGCAGCGTACTGGAATACAGCACATCGGCGGCGATCTCGCCGAGCGCCAGGCGTTGTTCGAGCGCCTGTGCCTGAGACAATCCAGTAGGCGTAAGCCCACGGCACCCCTTCATGCCGCCGACGATCGGCTCGACGTTGGAGTATGCTTCGCCGTGGCGGATGAGGTAGAGATGCGTCGTCATCGTGTTCCTGTTCTTCTGGTTGATCAGACAGCATGATGCGTACCGTGCCATCGTGCAGCCGTGGGCGCCAGTGTACACCACGGCAGGCAGGCTGCCATCGTCACAGCAGCCACCACCAGCCTACCACAGCCCAACGGCAGCAGCGCGACACCACCAACGACATGCTGCCAGCATCCAGCGACGACGGCAGCGGGCCGGTCCGGCGTCACGTGCGGTCAGCCATGGACGTGCCAGCGCGTCGCAGCATGCGGGCCGCGACGAGCGCCACGCTGACGCGCCAGCATACGAGCATGGCGGCGATGGTCGCCAGGCTGATCAGGGCAAACGACAGCGGAATCATGCGTTGCAGCATGATCGCCCGAATGAGCAGCCCGAGTGGCACAGCCCCGAGCACCGCGATCAGCGTCGCCCGTGCCGCAGCCGCGGGCCGAGGCACCACCGGGTGATACATGCCCACGAATGGGGCGACGACGAACCAGGCGATCACGAACGGCATGGCCGTCTGGAGGGCGGCCCCCAATGCGGCGAGATCGCCCGTGGCCCCGTGGCTGGTGCGGCCGATCGCAGCAAAGCCGATCAGCGTGCACGCATCGCCCAGCGCCAGCAGTGCGATGAGGCGCCATGGGCGCTGACCGGGCATCAGGCACCACCCGCGAGCGTGATCACCGTCGCCTCGGGTGGGCATCCCAGGCGCAGCGGCGCGCCGGCGACGCCGCGCGACACATACAGCGTCGTTGGGCCAACCTGATACGCGCCGATCGGGTAGCGCGTGCCGTGACGCGGCAAGCTGAATGGACCGATCCAGGGCAGCCGGAGCTGGCCGCCGTGCGTGTGGC
>CAIQIY010000468.1 GCA_903871975.1 uncultured Chloroflexota bacterium
ATGGCGCCGACATGGCATACCTGCTCGCCTGTCGGCGACCGGATGTGTTCGCCGCGGCGGCACCGGTCGCGGGGACCTTGATGATCGTCAACGATGACGTGTGCGCCACCGGCGCTCCGGTGCCGATCCTGGCGTTCAATGGCACCGCTGATGCGACGACCCGTTATGCGGGCGATCTCGCCAATCACGACGGCTGGGGCGCGTACCTGGGCGTCGATGCGGTGATCGAGCGCTGGCGACGCCGCAACGGTTGTACGGCCATCACCACCGAGGAGCTGGTCAATCCCGATCGCACAGATCCCCACCGCGTCGTATGGCAGCGCCACCATGGGTGCCCCGGTGATCGCGAAGTGTGGTTGTACCAGATCCACGGCGGCGGCCATGAGTGGCCCGGTGCCGGTGATGGGCTGTTCCTCGATGCCAGCGAGGTGATCTGGCAGTTCTTCAGCCGGCACTGATCGCCGCAGCTGCACCGATGATCGCCCTGCGACTGGCCCACTCGCCACCGGCCTGCGTACGCAGAACCCATGCTCCGTCGTGGCCCCGAACGCGCACCCCGCAGAGGATGTGCGCAGCCCTGGGACAGCCACGCAGGGCGGTTGACACCTCCGGGTGGCGGCGCTAGAATGCCGTAGCCGTGAGGAGGTGTCTGCATGGTTACGGCCTCGCCCAAACCGCGTTATGATCGGATCGTATCGCTCGTCCTGCTGGTACTGCTCGGGCTGGCGGTGGTGCTGCTCATCGACATCAATCCGAGCATCCTGCGCGCCAGGCTCGGCGGTGACCTGCCCATCATCACTGTATCGTGGCTGTTGATTGCCTCACTGGTCGTGATCATCAGCACCGGCGCCGACGTATTCATCCGCTCGCATCCCGAAATGCAGCTGCGCTCGTTGCCGGCGCTACGGTTCGGGCCAATCACCATCGAACTGGTGCCAGCCTTCTGGATCCTGCCATCGCTGACGATCGTCGCGTCGTTCGCGTTCTTTCGGCTCTTCAGCGCCAGCCTGGACGCGATTGCATTCATCATCGCGCTCGTCGTGGCCGGCATCCTGCTGTTCAGTTCGCTCATCGCGCAGCACTATGCGCTGGATCGACGGCCGGGAACGCAGCGGCTGGCGCGGCTGGCACTGCAGGCCACGGCACTGGTGCTGGCATTCGGAATCTTCAGCGCGATTCAACACGCGCGCATGCGTACACTCTACTCGGCGGCGCTGGTCGGTACCACCGGCATGATGCTGTCGTATGCGCTCCTGTACTGGGTGCGGAGCGCATCGCGGCTGACGTTGCTGAGCCTCAGCATTGGCCTGACGCTCGCCGAAGCAACGTGGGCGCTGAACTATTGGTCAACATCGTTCCTGATCAGCGGCGCGCTCCTCCTGGTGCTGTTCCATGTCGTCACCGGCATGCTGCAGAACCACCTCGAGCAGCGGCTTGATGCGCGCGTCGTGACCGAATACCTGGTACTGGGCGGTGGCTTGCTCGGTGTGCTGGTCGTGGTGATGCTCCGCTGATTCGCCGGTTTGGCACTGCTCCGCGGCAGCAAGTCACGCCGGTACGTGCCGCACCGCAATCCCGGCCGTGGAGCCGGCCTGCCGTCGGGCATCAGGAAGACGGCCGTGTGTCGGGTTGCCAGCAACGCCATCCGGCTGCCATCGTGGGGCGAGATACCGCAGGAGAGCCATCGATGACGAAGATCGCACTGGTCGGCGCCGGAAGCACCAGCTTCGGCTCGGGGATGATCCTGGATCTGGTGGCACATGCTGACCGGCTCGGTGCCGCGACCGTCGCGCTGCACGATGTCGATCAGGCTGCGCTCGACACCATGCTGGCGGCTGCACGGCGCCTCGCCGCAGCAGCTGGCGCGACCGGGCTGCACTTCGAAGCGACGACCGATCTACGCGCAGCGCTCGAGGGCGCCGGGTTCGTGATCGTCTCGGTGGCCGTCGATCGCCTGGCGACCTGGCAGCGCGATTGGGAGATCCCGCGTCGGCATGGCGTACGCCAAGTCCTGGGCGAGAACGGTGGCCCGGGTGGGCTGAGCCACACGCTGCGCAGCGTGCCGTTGATGCTCGGCGTCGCCCGCGTCATCGAAGCAGTCGCACCGGACGCGCTGGTGCTGACCTTCACCAATCCGATGAGCCGGGTATGTCTGGCGCTGTCGCAGGCGACGCGGTTGCGCGTCGTCGGGCTGTGCCACCAGATCGGCGCCGCATATCGCATCGCCGGTCAGGTGCTCGGCCTCGTCGCCGATGAGCACGAGGCGCGCGCACGCAGTCACTGGCTGCACGAGCAGCTGGCGATCACCGCGGCCGGGATCAACCACCTCACCTTCATCCAGGACATGCGCGACGCGCAGACTGGTGCCGACCTCTACCCGCTGTTCCGCGAGCGGATGGCGGCGATGCCCGCCGAATTCGAGCCACTGTCGCGCCGCGTCGATGCCGCGTTTGGCCTGTTCCCCGCCACCGGCGATGGTCATGCCGGTGAGTATCTGTCGTTCGCCTGGGAGACCAGCGCGCTGACGGGGTATGATTTTGCCGGGCGCGCCGAGCATGCGGCGGCACAGCGCGCGCAGCTCGCGGCAGTCGCCCAGGGGCACGCGCCGGCCACCCCATATCTCGGGCAGCAGTCGGGCGAGCGTGCCGTGCCGATCATCTGCGCCACGCTCGCGGACCAGCACGCCTACGAGCTGGCGGTGAATGTGCCCAATCGCGGGAGCCTGGCCGGGGTGCCCGACTGGGCGATCGTCGAAGTGCCGGCAGTCGTGCGGGCCGCCGGCGTGACACCGCTGCGCGTTGCACCATTGCCCGCCGGAATCACGGCGCTGCTCGCGCAACAAATCGCAGTCCAGGAGCGCGCCGTCACGGCGGCGTTGCACGGCGATCGGCAGGCCGCGCTTCAGGCGCTGTTGCTCGACCCTGTGATCGACAGCCATACCAGTGCTGTGGCACTTCTCGACGAGCTGCTGCTCGCGCACGCGGCATACCTCCCGCAGTTCGCCCGCGCCTGATCCGGAGAGAGCCATGACATTCGTCGACGACGAGCGCATCGCGGCGCTCCATGCGGCACTGACGACCGACGAGAAGATCGCGCTGCTGGCGGGGGCATCGATGTGGCGCACCACGCCGATCGAACGGCTGGCGATCCCGGCGATGAAGGTGACTGATGGGCCGAACGGTGCTCGCGGCGAGCAATTCGCCGGCGGCTCCGTGACGGCAGCCTGCTTTCCGGCTGGCATCGCCCTCGGCGCCAGCTGGGACATCGCGCTGGTCCATGCGGTGGGTCGGGCGCTGGCCGACGAGGCGCGCAGCAAAGGGGCCAGCATGCTGCTCGTGCCCACCGTCAACATTCACCGCACGCCGCTCAATGGGCGCAACTTCGAGTGCTACGCCGAGGACCCCCTGCTTTCGGCGCGGCTGGCGGTCGCCGCAATCACCGGTGTGCAGGCTGGCGGCGTCGGCGCGACGGTGAAGCACTTCGTGTGCAACGACTCGGAGTACCAGCGCAATTCCATCAGTGCTGATGTCGATGAGCGCACGCTGCGCGAGATCTATCTGCCACCATTCGAGGCAGCGGTGACCGAGGCACATACCTGGGGGGTGATGTCGGCCTACAATCGTGTCAATGGCACGTACGCCGCCGAACATCACGAGCTGCTCACGGCGATCCTGCGCGATGAATGGGGGTTCGACGGCATCGTGATGTCGGATTGGTTCGGCACGACCAGCGTCGCCGCCGGCGTGAATGCCGGCCTGGATCTCGAGATGCCCGGCCCACCGATGTGGCGTGGCGCCCGCCTGGCCGCCGCCGTCGCGGCAGGCGAGGTGTCTCCGGCAGCGCTGGACGCTGCCGCGCTCCGCATGCTGCGGACGCTCGCGCGCGCCGGGTTGCTCGACGGCGCGGTGACTCACGACGAGCGTGCCGAGGACCGCCCCGAGCATCGCGCGCTCATCCGCCGCGCTGGTGCTGCCGGTGCAGTGCTGCTGAAGAACCACGATGCCATCCTGCCGCTCGACGCCACACGGCTGCAGACGCTCGCCGTGATCGGGCCGAACGCGCGCCTGCCCCGCATGATGGGTGGCGGCTCGGCCCAGGTCGCGGCGCATCATGCAGTGGTGCCGTACGAAGCGCTGGTGGCAGCCGTAGGCGATGCGCTTGAGCTGCGCTACGCCCAGGGATGCAGCAACGACAAGGTCCTGCCGCCACCGCCACGCGGCATGCTGCGCAGCCCGTCCGGCGTGGCAGGGTTCGATGTCGCATACTTCGACGCCGATGAGCCGACCGGCGTGCCCGTGCATCACGAGCAGGTGCCGGCTGCCGAGCGCGTCTGGCTCGGCGACGTGGCCCCCGGCATCGTGCGCGGGCGTTTCGCAGCACGGTTCACCACGACCATCACACCGACCGAGTCGGGCATCCATCGGTTCAGCCTGGTGAGCGCCGGCCTGAGCCGCGCGTGGCTCGACGGCGTGGTGCTGGTCGACAACTGGTCGCAGCAGGTGCGCGGCGACGCGTACTTCGGCTTCGGCAGCCGCGAAGTGGTGGCCGAAGTGTCACTCGAGGCCGGTCGCCAGGTGACCCTGCAACTCGACTACAGCAGCCGCGACACGACGATGTTCGCTGCAGTGCGCCTCGGCTATGCGCCACCATTGCCAGACGACGCCATTGCCCAGGCCGCGGCGCTGGCAGCCGGCGCCGATGTCGCGCTGGTCTTCGTGGGCATGCATGGTGACTGGGAGAGCGAGGGGTTCGATCGGCCCGACATGGAACTGCCCGGGGCGCAGCATGCGCTGGTCGCGGCGGTGGCCGCCGCCAACCCGCGTACGGTGGTCGTCCTGCAGACGGGCGCCCCGGTCACGATGCCGTGGCTGGATCAGGTGGCGGCAGTGCTTCAGGCCTGGTATCCGGGGCAAGAAGTCGGCGACGCGATCACCGACGTGCTGTTCGGTCGTGCGGATCCCGGCGGGCGCCTGCCACAGACGTTTCCGCAGCGGCTCGAGGATCATCCGGGGTTCATCAACTACCCCGGCGAGCATGGTCATGTGCGCTACGGCGAAGGGGTCTTCGTCGGGTATCGGTACTACGAGAAGAAACGAATCGCACCGCTGTTCCCATTTGGCTTTGGTCTGTCCTATACCACCTTCGCGTACGGCGATCTCGCGTGCTCGACGCACACCATCGGCCCTGATGGTGCGCTCGATGTCACGCTGACGGTGCG
This sequence comes from uncultured Chloroflexota bacterium, assembly GCA_903871975.1. GTDB lineage: Bacteria > Chloroflexota > Chloroflexia > Chloroflexales > Roseiflexaceae > CAIQIY01. Next base: position 5,219 of record CAIQIY010000468.1, read on the forward strand.
CAACAGCGGCACGCGGCGTGGCAGCGAGGTCGTGCAATGCTATGTTCGCGATCTGCAGCCGCGCGTCGCGCGCCCCGACAAGGAGTTGCGCGGGTTTGCCAAGATCGAACTCGATCCCGGCGAGTCGCGCGTTGTGCACCTGATGCTCGATCGTCGCGCGTGGGCGTTCTGGGATGTGAGCCTGCATGCATGGCATGCCGCGGCCGGTGAGTACGAAATCCTGGTCGGCGCGTCGTCGGCCGACATCCGTTGCCAGGCACGCGTGCAGCTCGATACGAGCCTGGTCTTCGGTGGGCCACGCCGGCCAGTCGCGGCATTGAGTCTGGCGAGCACCCTCAACGAGCTCCTGGCACAGCCCGCAGCTCGTGCCATCCTCGCCACCCATCTGCCCGACATGGCGACAGGCAGCGATCTCGGCATGGTGGGTGGCTTTTCGCTCGAGCAGATCGCCCGCTTCGCGCCCGACCGGATCTCCGATGCGGCGCTGTCGGCAATTGCCGCGGCGCTGTCGGCACTGTCGTCGGCCTGATCGTCGGCCGCGGCTCAGCTGGCGTTGTGCGCCAGGCTGGTGGTGCCGACACATGCCGCGATCGCGGCGACGCTGCGCCGATCGTAGCCGAGGGGCGCGCTGACGACGATGGTGTGCTGAGGGTAGCGCTGACGATATGCTGCCAGCGCATGCGCGAGCGTTGCATCGAACGGCCCGTCGGGCAGCAGTGTGCAACGCACGAGAATGATCGTCGTCACTCCGGTCGCGACGTGGTGCGCCACGGCAGCATGCAGTGCGCTGCCCCCGTGATCGAGGCGGGCGCCGAGGACCTGGGCGAACGGCGGCTGGTGGGTCAGAGCGTCGCACAGGTGGCGCAGTGGCTCGTCGAGCGGATCGGCGGCGCTGCCCGGTGCGACCAACACCGCGCCGATCGCGGTGAACACCGGGCATGGTCGCGATGCATCTGGCCGCAGCGCCGGCGGGCGTTGTGTCATGCATCCGTGATGCGCGAGATAGAGCGCTTCGTGGCTGCGTTGGCACAACAGTTGCACCAGCGCCGGATGCGCGCCGAGCGCAGGGATGACCTCGGTCGCCGGGGTATCGGGGACGCCGAGTGCCGTCAGCGACGATGCTGGCCAGGCTGGGCAGCGATCGGCGATGATGCGGCAGACGACGAGCACCAGCGCGTCTCCCGGCTGACAGCCGATACGCGCCAACGCGTGCCGTGGCGCCAGCGCGCCGGCGTCGTCGGCCAGGCTGGCCGCCGCGATGCCCTGTCGGATGCTGTCGAGCCGCGCGGCGAGCCGCACCAGGTCGGCGCTTGCGCTGCGTGGCGTGCCCGGCGGGCCGATCAACAGGATGTGTCGCCGCATGTGTCGCTCCGGATCCGATTGCGACGGACAACGACGCCGTTGCACAGGTTCATTGTAGGATTTGTCGATGGTTTGCGCAAGCCCATGCACGAACATGTGGGGATGATGCCACACGACGTGTTGCCGCCGGACACCGGTGTCCGGCGATGGTGCGGGCAGCTGGTATGCTGGCCGTGCGGTGCGTCGTCTGCATGCAAGAATCTGGCCAAGACCCGAGGAGTCTATGCGTTGGCGAACCCTGGCGATGCCGCTGCGCATCATCGTGAGTGTGAGTCTGCTCGGCTGGCTGATCGCGATGGCCGATCCGGCGCGTGTCTGGGCGGCCTGGCGCGCAGTCGATCTGCGCCTGATCGGTCTGGCGGTGGTGATCCAGGCTGGCGGTGTAGCACTGAGTGCCTACAAGTGGCAGCTGCTGCTCGCCGGCCGCGCCCGGCATCAACCCTACGCCTGGGTGCTCGCCGTCTATCTGGTCGGACAATTCGCCAACAACTTCCTGCCGACGACGGTGGGCGGTGATGCGGTGCGAATCGCCCAGCTCGGACGCCGGATCGGTAGTTATGCCGAAGCAGCGGCGTCGGTGTTTCTTGAGCGCCTCACTGGCTTCGTCGCGTTGAGCGCGATCGCCATCGGCGGGCTGCTCTGGTCAGCGGCAGATCCGGCCAGTGGGCTGACGACCGCGCCGTGGCTGATGATGCTCACTGCCGGGTTTGCGATGCTCTCGCTCGCGGTGCTCGGCGGATCGTTTGCGGCACCGCAGGTGCTGGCGCTGGCGGGCGGGCGTATCCCGGCGGCGCTGCACGCGCCGCTGCTGCGCGCGGCGACGGTGCTGCGCGAGTACATCCCGACAGGGCGAACATTGGCGGGTGTGATCACCTTGTCCTTCATCTTCCAGGGCTCATGGGTGTTGCTGCACGTCGTCTGCGGCGTGGCGCTGGGCATCATCGCACCACCGGTGCTGTATGCCCTGATCGCGCCGATCACCGACATCGCCGGTCTCGCGCCAATCTTCCTCAACAGTCTCGGCGCACGCGAGGCGATCTTCACGCTGTACCTGGGTCAGCTGGGCGTGTCGCCAGCCATGGCGGTGGCACTCGCGTCCGGCATCTTCGCCGTGCGCCTCGCCGTCAGCGGCCTCGGTGGTCTGGTGATCCTGTTCGGCGGTGCGGATTTCCGCATCGACCGCCGCGATGCCGAATCCTGAGCGTGGCGCCGGCCGCTGGGGCATGTCGGCCGAACTTGTGCTGCGATGCTGCGTGTGGGCTGATCTGCTGGCAGCATCAGCTCGATGAGCAGGTATGGCAGTATGGTTCCTGAGCGAATCCTGTGCATGCGTTGCTCATCATGCCAAACGAGCAAATAGTGATACTGTGGATATTCATCAATCGCCACCAACGAAACAAACGTTCCTGCAGGTTGTTAAATTTATTACGTTAGGTGCCATCA
>CAIQIY010000469.1 GCA_903871975.1 uncultured Chloroflexota bacterium
CCCTCGAGCAGCCAGACGGCGCCGGTGAGTGTCAGCAGTCGTGGCAGAACGACCGGTCGGAACGAACGCAGCGCCGCTTGTTCGAACGCCTGATACGGCCGGCGTACGCGCTCGGGCACCAGGCGATGCACCAATGGCCCGAGCCAGCGCATGCCCGCCAACCCCGCCACGATCACGACCACCAGCACCAGCCCGGCCACAAAGATCAGCCGCGTCGCGGGTGGTAGATGCGTGCCGAACACCATCCAGCCCGACACCACCAGGAAGGCGAACAGTCCCACCATGTCGAGCAGTCGCTCGGCGAAGATCGTGCCAAAACTCGCCGAGAACGAGACCTGCCCGTTGGTCTTGAGCAGATAGCCGCGGTACGCATCGCCGAGTTTGGCCGGCACGACACAGTTTGCGAACCACGACAGGTAGATGTACTCCATCAGGGCCCGCAACGACGCCCAACTGTGGCGGCCGGCATCGACTGGCACGTCGGCGTTGCGCAGCAGCAGGCGCCAGCGCAGCGCGCGCAGCGGAAACGTGGCATAGAACACGAGAAAGGCTGTCGCGAACATCCAGCCATCGGCGGCGCGCATGTGCCCCCAGGTCGCCAGCAGGTCGATCTCGAGGCTGCGAAACACCACCGCGATGATCGCGATGGCGATGGCAAACGAGATCCAGGTGCGTGGATCGCGTAAGGCATGCCCCAGGGCGAACCCGCGTTGTTGCACATCGGGCGCACCGATCACCGGAACGGGCCGGGTATCACGTGGTCGCTCCACTGGTTCGGGTTCGCGGACGGTGCCGGGATCGCTCATCGTTGTGTTCACCCCATCAGGTCGCGGGTGGCGCCCACCGGCTCGCTCACGCCTCGCGGCACGCCCATTCCCAGTAGCGGGCCAGCCCCTCGTCGATCTGCACCCGTGGTGCAAAGCCGAGCAGCGCGCCGGCCTTCGCGATGTCGGCATAGGTGATCGGTGGATCGGCGGTGGGCAGCGGTTGCGCCTCAATCCGCGCCGTCAACCCGGTCACATGCTCGAGCGTCGCGACGAACCGCCCCAATTCGACCGGCTGGGAATTGCCCAGGTTGATGATCTCGCACGGCAGTGCCGCATCGAGTGCCGCCACCACACCGGCCACGATGTCATCGATGTAGGTCCAATCACGGAAGACGCCGACCCCACCGTTGAACAACGTGATCGGTCGCCCGGCCCGCATCGGCGTGACGAACGCCGCCGGCGTCATGTCGGGGCGGCCACGCGGCCCATAGACAGTGAAGAAGCGCACGATGGTCGTCGGCATGCCGTACTGATACTGGTAGGTCGTCGCCAGCACCTCGGCCGCCTTCTTGGTGGCAGCATACGGCGACAGCGGCCGGTCGCTCGGGCTCGATTCGCTCCAGGGCGTGGCCGAGCGCCCGTAGACCGACGACGTCGACGCCAGCACAAAGCCGGCCACATCGTAGCGCCGCGCCGCATCGAGCATCACCAGCGTCCCGCCGACGTTGACGTCCTGGTACAACAGCGGTCGCGCCAGCGAGGGCCGTGGCCCGGCCATGGCGCCAAGATGCGCCACACGGTGCGGGCGCCAGCGCGCGAAGACCTGCTCGACCAGCGCCACGTCGCGAAAATCACCGTCGATGAGGGTGTATGCCGACGACTGCTGTGCCTGGCGGATGTTGGCCCACTTGCGTGACGGTTCGTAGTAGTCGTTGAAGTTGTCGAGACAGATGACTTCGTCGCCACGGCGCAACAACGCCTCGGCGAGATGACTGCCGATGAAGCCTGCACCGCCCGTCACCAGAACCCGCATGACTGCCGCTCCTCATCGCCATTCGCGCCCCGGTCGTGTCGCAGCGCTGCCTCGGCGAGCCCGAGGACCGCGGCGTAGACCACCGTCAGGTTCAAGACGTGTGCGTGCTCGAACAGCTGATGGACCGCGACCGAGGCGATCATACCACAACATCCGAGGATGATGCCGCGCGCCAGTGTGCCGCGGATGTGTGTGAGTGCGCGCATCAGGCGCCACAAGGTAGTGCCGATCAGGCCGAGATAGGCGATGAGACCGATCAGGCCAACCTCGGCGGCGATGGTGATGTAGGCATTGTGCGCATGCCCGCGCGAGATGAGCCACGGCGCGACGGCATGGTGGGGGTAGGCGGCTGAGAAGTTGCCCGGGCCGACGCCGAGCCACGGGTGCGCGATGGCCATGCCCGTTCCGGCACGCAGCTGCGCCAGCCGCTCGAGGATCGCAAAGTTTTCGGCGGTGATGGCCACACTGGCCGGGTCCGGTGGCTGCAGCAGCGCACCAATGCTGAGGATCCGTGTCGCGAGCGCGGTGGGTAGCGCGCCGAGTGCTGCGAGTGCGACCAGCGCAGCGATGATCACGGCACCGGCGATGACCAGTCGGCGGCCGCGTGGCCCGCTGGCCAGTGCGAGCGTGGCGGCGCCCGCCAACGCACCGAGCCAACCACCCCGCGAGAACGAGGCGCCGAGGGCGGCGAGCAGTACACCGCAGGCGGCCCAGATGGCTGCGGCGCCCAGCACCACTGGCCAGCGCCAGCGGGCGTCGCGCCGCGTGATGCCGAGCGCAGCGATGCCCAGCCCGGCCGCCACCGGCCACACCTGATTGAGCGAGACGGCGAACGAATTGGGCTGGCCCATCGTGCCAGCCGCGCGCACGAACGGCAGATCGGCAGCGATGCGGAAGGTGGGCGGGCCGGCGCCGACCGCGAATTGCCACACCCCGTACGCCGCTGCTGCCGTCGCACTGAGCAACAGCGCTGCCAGCAGCAGCACGGCATCGCGGCGCCGTGTGACCAAGTCGACACACAACGCCCAGGCGAGCAGCGCCACACACCACCGGGCTACCTCACGCAGCGCTGCGCGATGGTCGAGCGGTGCCACGACCGCCGACAGTGCCAGTGCACCGATCCAGCCGGCCCAAGCCAGCACAGCCGCCGGTGGCCAGCCACCGCCCGGGGCGCCGGCGCTGCGCAGCACCATCCAGCCCAGCGCGCCCGCGATGGCACACGCCTGCGTCGCGCTCACTCCGCCCGGTAACTGCAGCAGCTCCTGCAGTGGCACCGATGCCACCAGCGCGGCCGGCAGCGCAACCGGCATGGCCACGACCAGCCAGGTCGCGATCAGGCCAGCCAGCACACCGCCGAGCCACCACCACGGCAGCAACAGCGCCGCGCCGCCCGCCAGCAGCGCCGGCCACCAGCGCTCACGCCAGCTCGCCACGATGTCGCAGCTCATCGCGAAACCACGGAATCGTCCGGCGCAACCCCGCCACAAGATCGATCTGCGGCTGCCAGCCGAGGATCCGCCGCGCCTTGTCGATGTCGGGCTGGCGTACCTGTGGATCGTCGCGCGTCCGCAGATCGCGGAAGATCACCCCAGCCGTGTTGCCCGTCAGTGCATTGATCGTCTCGGCAAATCCCAGCACCGTCGACTCTGTCGGATTGCCGATGTTGACCGGCTCGACCTCATCGGACCACAACAGGCGCGTGATGCCTTCGACCAGATCGTCGACGTACTGAAACGATCGCGTCTGTGCGCCATCGCCATAGACCGTCAGCGGCTCGCCGCGCAACGCCTGCTGGATGAAGTTCGGCACAACCCGACCATCGCGCAGCCGCATGCGCGGCCCATACGTGTTGAAGATTCGCACGATCCGTGTCGCAACACCATGCGAACGATGATATGCCATCGTCATCGCTTCGGCGAACCGCTTGGCCTCATCGTAGACACCGCGTGGGCCGATCGGGTTGACATGGCCATAGTACGACTCGGATTGCGGGTGGATTTGTGGATCACCGTAGACTTCCGATGTCGACGCCAGCAGGAAGCGTGCACCAGTGGCACGCGCCAGCCCCAACGCTTTGTGCGTGCCCAATGCACCAACCTTCAGCGTCTGGATGGGCAGTTCCAGGTAGTCGACCGGCGACGCCGGGGATGCAAAGTGCAGGATGGCATCGAGCGCACCCTCGACATAGATATAATCGGTGACATCGTGCTTGATGAAGCGAAACCGATCATGGCCCGCCAGATGGGCGATGTTTGCGGTACTTCCGGTGATCAGGTTGTCCATCGCGATGACGTCGTGGCCATCAGCCAGGAATCGATCGCACAGATGTGATCCCAGAAATCCGGCACCGCCCGTGATCAAGATCCGCATGGTCTCCTCGTCGTGTCCACCGCTGTCTGGTCTGCGCACACTTGGCCAGCATCACTGACGTTGGCCATCTGCCGACACTACGGAACGCTCGACCGCGCATTGCGCCCCGCCCACCATCCGGCCAGCCCGGCTGGACCGGGCGCTTCAGGCGATGCACACCATTCCACCATGCCCCGCCAGCAGGCACGGGCTCACCATGCGCCACGCCCGGCCAGTACTGCCGGAACCGTCTGCAGGATGATGCGCAGGTCGAGGCCAACCGACCAGCTTTCGGCATAGTAGATGTCCAGCCGCACCATCTCGTCGAACGACGTATCGCTACGCCCCAGCACCTGCCACAACCCGGTCAGCCCCGGCGTGACCTCGAGGCGTCGGCGATGCCATGGCTCATAACGTGCGACTTCGTCGGGCGTCGGCGGGCGTGGCCCAACCCAGCTCATGTCACCGACGAGAATGTTCCACAACTGGGGCCACTCATCGAGGCTGTAGCGACGCAGAAATGCACCCACCCGTGTGACACGCGGGTCTTGGCGCATCTTGAACAATGGCCCGTCGGCCTCGTTGCGATCTGCCAGCTCACCGCGCCGCGCCTCGGCATCCTGCACCATCGTACGGAACTTGTACATCGTGAATGGCCGACCACCCCGACCGATGCGTATCTGACGAAAGATCACCGGTCCGGGCGAGTCGAGCCGCACGACGAGTGCGATGACTGCCGCCAGCAGCAGCACACAGGGGGTCGCCATGACGACCAGTGTGATGTCGAGCAGCCGTTTGAAGACGAGGTTGAAGCCACGCAGCGAGACGCGTTTCAGGCCAATCAGTGGCACGCCACCGATGCTTGACACATCGACCCGCTCGAAGCTCAATTCGTACAGATCGGGAACCAGCCGGAAATCGACCTGCGCAGCGCGACACACTGCTACCAGCTCGGGCAACCGATAATGTTCCCAGAACGGCAGCGCGATGATCACCTGATGGACCAGGCCTTCGGTCAGGCACGCCTCGAGATCATGAACCGGACCAAGATGACGGAAGTGGCCGGTCGGCCGCGCCGGAGCATGCTCGTGGTCGTCGAGATAGCCGACCAGTGAGCGACCGAGATCGGGCTGCGCCACGATTCCTTCCATCACCGAGCGCGCCAGCCCGCTGCCACCGACGACCAGGATGCGTTGGCAGTCGTGGCCCCGTAGCCAGCGCCAGCGCCGCCAACCAATCAGGAGCGCACGCCACAGCGCCATCGCCAGCACGATGGTGATCCAGGCGAAGCCAAACACCAGCCGCGAGTAGAAGAACGGCCGGTAGAGGAACACCACCACGATCAGGATCGCGATGCCGACGGTGGTACTGCCGATGATGATGCTCATGTGGTCGATGAACCCGGCGGTCCGGGGGAGGCGGTACAGCCCGCGCATCGCAAACTGCACCAACAGCAGCGCCGTCAACAAGCCGGCGATCGGCAGAAACGCCCCGATCGAGACAAAGTTCTCGGTCGCGACTTCGGTGATCAGGCTGGCGAATGGCGCCGGCCAGCGCACCATGTAGCGCAGACCATACGCGATGGCGAATCCCAACAACACCAGCGCGGCATCGATCAGCATCGCCGGCAGCACACCCCGGTCGGAACCGACAGGCGCCGGAGCCACATGCCGGTTCACCGCCTCGGATCGCTGCTCCACGCGCCACTCCTCCCGCCGATCGGCGAGCACCTTATAACGGCGCTTCGTCCGACCACACGAGTTCCGCCTTCTCGATTGCGACGGTATCCCCCTCGCAGACGCCGGCGCGCCGTAATGCCTCGCTGATGCCACTGGCCTCGAGCACGCGCTGGATGCGATACAACGATTCGGGCTGGGCAAAGTTGGTCATCGAGATCAGTCGCTCGATGCGTCGGCCTTGCAC
>CAIQIY010000470.1 GCA_903871975.1 uncultured Chloroflexota bacterium
CTGGCGGCCGCGCTGGCCGGACAGTGGGGCATCCAGCCGACGGCGATCGCGCTGCCGGCGCTGCGTGGCCTCGGTGCGGCACTGCACGCCGGCGCCGGCTTCGTCACCGTGGCGCTGCATCACGACCAGACGGTGCTCGATGTGCGCCCGGGGTTCAGCGACCGCGCGCTCGGCTTGGCGGTCGATCTCGGCTCGACGACGATCGCCGCACATCTGTGCGATCTGACGACCGGCGCGGTGCTCGCCAGTGAATCGACCGTGAACCCACAGGTGGCGTTCGGCGAGGACCTGATGAGCCGCGTCAGCTATGTGATGCTGAACCCTGACGGGCTGGCGCGGCTGCAGCAGGCCGTGATCGGTGCGCTGAACCAGCTGGCCCACGCGGCGGCCGCGCGCAGCGGTGCCACCAGCAGCGACATCCTCGAGCTCGTCGTCGTCGGCAACACGGTGATGCATCAGATCCTGCTCGGCATCGACCCTACCGCGCTCGGTGCCGCGCCGTTCACCCTGGCGAGCCATGCGCCGCTCGAACTGCGCGCCGCCGAACTCGGATTGCAGCTGCACCCGGCAGCGATGGTGTATTGCCCGGCGCTCGAGGCCGGCCATGTCGGCAGCGACAACGTCGCCGTGTTGCTCGCCGAACGCCCCGATCAGGCCGATGCGCTGACACTGGTCATCGACGTGGGAACCAATGCCGAGATCGTGCTGGGTGACCGGCACGGCCTGCACAGCTGCAGCAGCCCGACCGGGCCGGCGTTCGAAGGTGCGCAGATCACCCATGGCCAGCGCGCTGCCCCCGGCGCGATCGAGCGGGTGCGCATCGACCGCGCGAGCGGCGTGGCGCGGGTGCGCCTGATCGGCGACGACGACTGGCTCGCGGCCGACGCGCCGGCCGCCGCCACCGGCATCTGTGGCTCGGGGATCATCGAGGTGGTCGCCGAATTGCTGCTGGCGGGGATCATCCAGCCCGATGGGCGCTTCGCCGCCGCCGAGTGGCTGCAGCAACGCTTCGGCGCGGTCAGTGCGCACTGGTGGCGCACACACGATGGCCGCCCGGCGTATCGCCTGCTCGACGCCGGCCAGTCGGCGACCGGCCACGAGATCCTCGTCACCCAGGACGACGTGCGCAATGTCCAGCTGGCCAAAGGGGCGCTGTACGCCGGTTGCCGTGTGCTGCTGCGCCAGCGCGGCGCCAGCCGCGTCGAACGCATCGTGCTGGCCGGCGCCTTCGGCAGCTACATCGATCCGCTGTACGCGATGGTGCTCGGGCTGATCCCCGATTGCGATCCGGCACAGGTGCGCGCCGCCGGCAACGCCGCCGGCGACGGCGCACGCATCATGCTGCTCGACCAGGCGAGCCGGCCGCTCGCGGCCACGCTGGCGCGCCAGGCGCGCTACTGCGAGACCGCCATCGATCCGGCATTTCAGGAGGAGTTCGTGGCTGCATTGCATTTGCCCCACGCCAGCGATGCGTTCCCGCAGCTGGCAGCCCGTGGCATGCTGCCGACGGTGACCCACGCGCCGCGCGAGCGGCGGGCGCGGCGCCAGCGCGAGGGCCTGTGAGCCGGCGCGACCATCTGATCACGGCGCTGCAGGCCACGCCGCGCGATCTGGAACGACTCGTGCGGCCGCTGGCCAGCGCCGACTGGCGCACCATCGCCGCGGGTGAGGCGTGGTGTATCGCCGATGTCGTCGCGCACCTCGCCGACATCGAACGGCGCTTCCTGCCACAACTGCGCCGGATCATCCTCGAGGACACGCCGATCCTCGAGGATCTGCCGCCACATCCGGCCAGCCACGAGCGCGATGGTGACCCTGCCGCGCTGCTCGCCGCCGTCGCGGCCGCCCGCGCCGAGACGATCACGTTCCTCGTCGGGCTCGCACCCGGCGACTGGGCGCGGCGCTACCGCGACCAGCGCGGCGCCAGCGGGCGCTTCCTCGCGCGGGTCCAGCGGCTCGTCGCCCACGACACCAGCCACCTCGACCAGATCATCGACATGCGCGCGTCGCTCGCGCGCCAGGGAGGGTGATGCGATGCCCGAGCGCCGTTCGCCACTCTACGACTACCACCTGCGTCATGCAGCACAACTGGTGCGCGGCGGTGGAGACTACCTCGTGCCGCTGTGCTACACCGCGCCCACCGAGGAACACCTCGTCGTGCGGCGTGATGTCGGTATGCAAGACCTGTCGAGCATGGGCGAGATCGATCTCAAGGGCCCCGGCGCCGAACGCCTGCTCGACCAGCTGCTCGTCAACCATGTGCGCGATCTCGAGCCGGGGCAGCTGCGCTATTCGACGATGTGCAACCCCGACGGCGGGATCGTCGACGATGTCACCGTCTACAAGTTCCACGACGAGCACTTCATGCTGGTGACGAGTTCGGCGCCACGCAAGCAGAGCGCCCGCTGGATCGCCGAGCACGCGGTCGGCACGGCAACGTATGTCACCGACATCTCGGCATCGATCGCGCTACCAGTTGTCCAGGGGCCGCGCTCGCGCGAGTTCCTCGCCAGCGTACTCAGCGAGATCGAGCTCGAGCGGTTGCGCTACTTCCGCTTCGCGCCGGCCCGTCTCGGCGATGTGTCGCTGCTCGTGTCGCGTTCGGGCTACACCGGCGAGCTCGGCTACGAGCTGTACACCCCCGCCGAGGACGCCGGTTGGGTCTGGGATCAGCTGCTGGCCAGCGGGCGCAGCTGGGGCCTGCGGCCCTACGGCGCCGCGGCGATGCATTCGCTGCGCCTCGAGAAGGGCTATGTGCTGTATGGCGTCGACATCGGCGAGCAGCAGACGCCGTTTCATGCCGGCCTCGAGCGCTGGGTCCGCTTCGAGAAGCGCAGCTTCATCGGCCGCGAGGCGCTGTTGCGCGTCCAGCAGCAGGGCATCGATGAGCGCCTGGTGGGTCTGTCCCTCGAGCGCGCCACGCCAGTGCCGGCTGGCGCCCGCATCCTGCCGATCAGCGATGTCGCCAGCCGCGCGCGGCGGCAGCTGAGCGGCGCCGAGGCCGGTGCGCCCCACGACGAGCTCAGCGCCGGCACCACGCCGATCGGGCGCATCACCACCTGCGCCAGTGCGCCGACTGTCGGTGGTGTCCTGGCGCTCGGCTATCTCGATGTGCATCACGCCTGGCCGGGTGCGCGCGTCGCCATCCACGACGGTGCCCACGTCGTCGCTGCCACCGTCACGCCGATGCCGTTCTTCGATCCGGCCGGGGCGCGATTGCGCGCACGGCCAGGCCGGCCAAGCTGACAGGAGCGCGCCATGCAACGCCAGGTCCAACAGTTTCATACCATCGTCGTGGGCATCGGTGGCGTCGGCAGCGCGACCGTCTACGAGCTC
>CAIQIY010000471.1 GCA_903871975.1 uncultured Chloroflexota bacterium
CAATGCCAGCGTCACGGTCGTTCTGGGCGATGGTCGGCGAGTTCACGGATGGATCGGCTGTGAGAATCGCGACCGCGATTGTTTCCTGGAGCTGCGCAGCGCTGGCATCGTTGGTCAACGGCTACCCGACATCACACCCAGGCGGGCGCTGCCATGGCTGAGTCTGTTGCGTCGCCGCTGGGATTCACTGGCCGAATCCATCGGCATCGCGCCGTGACGCCCCGGCCGCAGCGTCGGCGAGTGGTACAATGACGCGTCATTCGCATTCATCACAGGACACACCGTGATCACGTACGATGATCTCGCCGCCGCTCTCGAAGACGCCTGGCTCGTCGCCGGGCTGCACGATCACAACGTGGTCGAGAGCGTCAATCCCGAAGCCCTTGAGCGTACTTATCGCGCCGAACTGTTTCCCGAGCACCCCGAGCCGATGCCCGAGCACGCCACACCGCCATGGGTCGAAGTTGCACTCACCTGGACTGCCGCCCACCAGTTGCGTTCCGAAGGGCAGAGCATCGCCCCGGGCGTGCTTGAGCTGCAGTGGACCTATTCGGTCGACGTGCGCAGCGAGATCGAGCGTACCGACTTCGAGCTGCTGCGCGCCTTCCAGGGTGCGGTACGCGTCGCATTGCGCCGGGTTGCGCCCGAGACGGTCCCCCCGGCCGAGTATGTCGCCATCGAGGTGCGGCGTGGCTATCGGCACAGCGGCGAGCGCATGGTTCCGGCTTATGTCCAGCTGATCGGTGCCAATCGCACCGATCTGTCGGATCTCTGGGATGTGCGTTCGAACGACGCGGTACGCGACGCACTGCGCGAGGAGCTGCTGGTGGTCGCGGCGCTGGTACACACCCTGGGCGAGGCATTTGCTCCTGCTTCGCTCGGCAACTACCGATCAGTCGACACCGCATGAGCGGCTGCAGGCGCGAGCATGGTATACTGGCGTTGCAGCACGCACGTTGAGGATGCAACGGAGTATGATGTGCGCGAAGAGTTGCGGCGCTACTGGGTCCAGCCAACCATGATCGCGACGGCAATCCTTGTCGCCGACCAGCTGTCGAAAGCGTGGGTCCTTGCCACGCTGGGCAGCGCGGCAGGGGCCACGCGGCCCGTCCTCGAGCCATGGCTCAGCCTGACGCTGGTGCACAACACCGGTGTCGCCTTCGGCATGTTCCAAGGCATTCCGCACTTCTTCACCGTCACTTCGATCCTCATCAGCATTGCCGCGGTCTACTTCTACCGGCGGCATCTGCCCAGCCGATCATGGTTCGTTCAACTCTGCGTCGGCCTGATCATCGGCGGCGCCATCGGCAACATCATCGACCGACTGCGATTCGGCTACGTGATCGACTTTGTCCATGTCGCCTGGTTCCCCGGCATCTTCAACGTCGCCGACAGCGGCATCACCGTCGGTGTCATCGCACTGACGTTGTTCCTGCTCATCAAGGGTGAGGGCGAGCCGAACGCGCCAGGCGCTGATCAGGCGTTGCTTGGCAGCCTGCTCGGCGGAGGATCGTCGCGCAAGCGCGAATGACCGGCAGCGGGAGCGGGCCTGTGATGGATGCCAGTCTCGAACGTGAGATCCTGGTCGCGGCACACGAAGCTGGCCAGCGCCTCGACCGACTGGCCAGCGCTCATTGCGATGAGCTCTCGCGCACGCGGGTGCAGCAGCTGATCGAGGCGGGGGCGATCCGGCTGAACGACCGCGTGGCACGCGCCGGTGCTGTGGTGCGCCCTGGCGATGTCATCAGTGTACGGTTGCCGCCCGCCGAGCCGAGCGCATTACTGGCCGAGGCCATACCGTTGACCATCGTCTACGAGGACGACACGTTGGCGGTGATCGACAAGCCGGCGGGCATGGTCGTGCATCCGGCACCCGGACATCCGCGGGGTACGCTGGTGAACGCGTTGCTGGCGCGCTACCCCGAGATACGCATCGGTGACGCCTTGCGCCCGGGGATCGTCCACCGCCTCGATCGCGATACCTCGGGGCTGCTGGTGATCGCCCGCAGCGAGCGCGCGCTGCGCCAGCTACAGCACCAACAACAACAGCGCACGATGCACAAACAGTACCTCGCGTTGATCGAGGGGCGGCTGGCCGAGCCAGCGGGCCTGATCGATGCGCCGATCGCGCGCCATCCGACCGACCGTACGCGCATGGCGGTCGTCCCCGGCGGTCGTGAGGCACGCACCCACTGGCAGGTACGCGAGGCACTCGGCGACTACACGTTGCTCGATGTCCGGCTCGAGACGGGCCGAACCCACCAGATTCGTGTCCACCTGGCATGGCGTGGCTGGTCGGTCGTCGGCGATCCGTTGTACGGCGCACGGCGCCCGCGCGCATCGCTGGGCCTGGCCCGCCAGTTCCTGCACGCAGCACAGCTCGGATTTGCCCACCCCGACGATGGGCGGGCGATCATCTGCCAGAGCCCATTACCCACTGACCTTGAGGCGGCGCTCGGGCGTGCCCGGCACCAGGCTGGTGCCCTGACGCGCTCGCGCACTACCCCCACGCCTGGTGCCGAATGGCTCCCGCGTTGAACTCCAGGAGGAGAACATCATGCGTCCGAAAGTGACCATCATCGGTTCGGGATTCGTCGGCTCGACGTCGGCGCACTGGATCGCTGCCAAAGAGTTGGCCGATGTCGTGTTGCTCGACATCATCGAGGGCATTCCGCAGGGGAAGGCGCTCGATCTCGCCGAAGCGGCGCCGATCGAGGGCTTCGACCTACACATTCGTGGGACCAACGACTACGGCGACACCGCCGGCTCTGACGTGATCGTCGTGACCTCGGGCGCACCGCGCAAGCCGGGGATGTCGCGCGAGGATCTGATCAAGGTCAATGCCACCATCACGCGCGACTGCATCAGCAAGGCGGCGCCGTTGTCGCCCAACGCAGTGATCGTGATGGTCAACAACCCGCTCGACACGATGGCGTATCTCGCCCGCGAAGTGAGCGGCTTCCCGCGCAATCGCGTGGTCGGCCAGGCCGGCGTGCTCGACAGCGCGCGCTATCGCACCTTCATCGCCCACGAGGCGGGCGTCTCGGTCGAGGATGTGCAGGCGATGCTGATGGGTGGTCATGGCGACGAGATGGTGCCATTGCCACGGTTCACGACCATCGGCGGCATACCGGTGACCGAGTTCATCAGCGCCGAGCGGCTCGACGCGATCGTCGACCGGGCCCGCCGCGGTGGCGGCGAGATCGTCAACCTGCTGAAGACCGGCAGCGCGTACTTTGCGCCGAGTGCGGCGACGGTGCAGATGGTCGAGGCGATCGTCCGCGACAAGAAGCGCGTCATCCCGTGTGCGGCCTACCTCGAGGGCGAATATGGGCTGCACGACCTGTATTTCGGCGTGCCGGTGGTGCTGGGGGCGGGTGGCATTGAGCGCATCATCGAGCTGCCGCTCGATGCCCACGAGCAGGCGCTGGTCGAGCGTAGCGCCGCGGCGGTTCGTTCATCGATCGACGCGCTGAAGGGCGCGTGATGCAGCGGGCGGCGAACGCCATCGACGAGAACCCGCATCTCGCACCGGCGCGGGTGCGCGCGGCATTGCGGGCGCTCGACGTGCGCCCCACGCGCGAGATGGGCCAGAACTTTCTGGTCGATGCGACGGCGCTGGCGGCGATCGTGGCAGCCGGCGCGCCCAACCACGACGAGACGATCATCGAAGTGGGGCCGGGGCTGGGCGTACTGACCTGGGAGTTGCTGCGGCGCTCTCGCCGGGTGATCGCTGTCGAGCTCGACCGCCGCCTGGTGGGCTGGTTGCGCCAGGCGTTCGACGGCGCGCCGCTGACGGTCATCGAAGCAGATGTGTTGCGGCTGACACCGACTGCGATGCTCGAAGCGGCGCAGCTGTCGCCCACGCAGGTCTATCGGGTGATCGCCAACCTGCCCTACGCGATTACATCGCCGGTGCTGCGCCACTTCCTCGAGGCAGCGCATCCGCCGCAGGCGCTGAGTGTGCTGGTGCAGCGCGAAGTGGCCGAACGGATCACCGCCGCCCCCGGCGACCTGAGCGTGCTGGCGCATGCCATCCAGATCCACGCGGCACCACGGGTGGCAGCGATCATTCCGCGCGAGGCATTCGTGCCGGTGCCGGCGGTCGAATCGGCGGTGCTGGTGTTGCAGCGGCGCACCGTGCCGCTGGTGCCCGCTGCCGAGCAGCCGCGTGTCATGCGGGTGATCAAGGCCGGCTTCCTGCATGCCCGCAAGCAGCTCGGCAACAGCCTGCCTGCCGGCCTGACGGCCATGGGGCTGCCACTGCCGCGCCCGGCATTGCTCGCCATCCTCGATGCGGCGCAGATTGACGCCATGCGGCGCGCCGAGACCCTCACGATCGATGAATGGCGCCGCATCGCCGATGCGCTGGCGCCGCTGATGCCGGGCGCCGCCCGGAGGAGCGCTGATGAACCACATGATGACGGCGTTGGTCTGGACGGCACCACGCCAGCTGGAGCTACAGCAGATTCCGGCACCACAGCCGGCTGACGGTGAGGTGCTGCTGGCGGTGGGTGCAGTCGGAATCTGTGGCTCGGAGCTGAGCGGCTACCTCGGCCAGAGCAGCATCCGTGTGCCGCCACTGGTGATGGGCCACGAGGCCGCCGGCACGATCGTCGGCGGCAGCGGGCGGCTGGCGAGCGGCATACCCGCACGCACCGGGCAGCGCGTGGCGTTCAACCCGCTGCTGGTATGCGGCACGTGCGATCGCTGCCGTGCCGGGCGCAGCAGCATCTGCCGCCAGCGGCGCCTGGTCGGGGCGCATCTGGCCGGTGCATTCGCCGACATGGTGGCGGTGCCGGCAGCACAATGCCACCTGCTGCCCGATGGCATCAGCGATGTCGCCGGCTCGCTCACCGAGCCACTGGCGTGTGGCGTGCGCGCAGTCGCCCTCGCC
>CAIQIY010000472.1 GCA_903871975.1 uncultured Chloroflexota bacterium
CAGCGCGGCGAACAGCCGCTGCAGCGAATCGCCATTGTGCGCGCCGTCGATCAGGATCGGCGGGGTGCCTGGCACCAGCTCGAAGCGCGCCGGCCAGCGGCACGCCGCCAGGCCCGCGCTCAGCGCAGCATCGGGGATGCGCCAGCCGAGCGCCTGCAACTGACGCACCGCCGCCAGCGCCAGCCCGGCATTCTCGCGCTGGAAGCGCCCGGCCAGCCCCAGAGGTGTGTCGATCAGCGGATCAGGCGCCACGACACGCACCGTCGCCGGCAGGTCGCGCGGCAGGCTGCGATCACTGGCGGGATCGGCGACCAGCGTCAAGGGGGCACCGATACGCTGCGCCTCGTCGACCAGTGCCGCCAGCGCCTCGGGGAGCTGCAGCACCGTCACGGCGGGCCGGCCACGGCGCATGATGCCGGCCTTCTGGCGCGCGATCGCGTCGAGCGTATCGCCCAGGATCTCCATGTGGTCATAGCTGATCGAGGCGATCACGGCACAGACTGGATCGAGCACCGCAGCACTGTCGTACGTTCCGCCGAGGCCGACTTCGATCACGGCCAGTTCGACGCCAGAGCGAGCGAAGTGCTGCAATGCCAGCGCAAAGCCGATCGCGAACGTCGCCGGTGTGCCACCGGTCGCGCGGGCGACGTCGGCCACCAGCGGCATGACGGCATCGATATCGGCGATCAGCTGTGCCGCAGCGATCGGTTGGCCATCGACCTGCATGCGCTCACGGTAGGTGTGCAGATGCGGCGAGGTCCACAGCCCAGTGCGCAATCCGGCGGCGCGGCCGATCCGCTCGATCATCGCCGCCGTCGAGCCCTTGCCTTTGGTTCCGGCGACGATCACGCTGCCGACATGCTGGTCTGGTGTGCCGAGTGCCGTCAGGAGTGCGCGTGTGCGCAGCAGGTTGAGCGACGGGTCGAGCCGATGACTCGCATCGACCGAGCGGTATAGTGTATTGAGCGCCCGACTGTAGTCGTCGTGGGTCACGCAGTAACCACTTTCGTCGTGTGGTAGAGGAGCATTCGGATGCTGCTGCGATTCATCCGCTGGCTGACGCCGCGCCACGCCATCCTCACGGCGGTCATCCCCGGCTGCCCGCCGATCGGTTGCGTCACGCTGCGCGGACGACCGACGATGGCCACGCTGATCGTCGACGTCGTCGCCGACGATCGCGTGCTGGGGAGTGCGACGCTCGCACCCGGCGAGTGGCTCGCCGAAATCCCGCTGTCAGGTTGGCGTGGCGAGTGGCCGCGCGCCGTCATTCGCCACTGGTGATCAGCGCTTACGGCGCTTCTGGGCACGCCGCGCGTCGCGCCGGCCGCTGGCGGGTACAGCTGGGCGCGCTGCCGCGCCGTCGGCCGGTGCCGCACTGCCCTGAGCTCGCGCCGACGACGCTGGCTGTGCCCCGCGCAGTGGTCGGCCACGCGGCGCGACGACCTGCTCGGCGCCGGGCAGGATGCGGAGTGCGTAGTACAGCGATCCGGCGATGACGATGACGTCGAGCAGCGTGATGATCGTGGCGAGGATGGCAGGCAGCGCGATCGCAAGCCGAGCGCCGCCGACGATGACGCCCAGCACGCCGAGCCCGAGCAGCACGAACCCGAGGGTACGGAGTGCCTTCGCGCGCGCCGCCGAGAGCGCTGGACGATACAGGAAGCCCAGGTAGGCTCCGGCGAACGCGACGAGCACGTGGGCGGCGACGAAGATCTGCTCGGCCGAACCGGCGGCCAGTGACGGTGTGAAAAGATCGTTCATAATCACTCTACGGCAAAGCGCGGGCCATGTGGTGATTATAGCAGCAACCACGCCGGGTGACAATGCGGCTGCATGCGGTGGCGGGGCGCCGTCGGCGTCGTGCGACCACACGCCGGGCGTCGCATGCCCGACGCCCCGCGGCCGGTCGCGTGGCATGCACCCCGCGGGGCCGGGCAACATATGCCGTATGATACCGCCGGTGAGCAA
Organism: uncultured Chloroflexota bacterium; assembly: GCA_903871975.1. Taxonomy (GTDB): domain Bacteria; phylum Chloroflexota; class Chloroflexia; order Chloroflexales; family Roseiflexaceae; genus CAIQIY01. The sequence continues at coordinate 1,969 of CAIQIY010000472.1, forward strand.
CACATCCGGGAGGAATCCATGGGCGATGCGACGATCCTGCTTCGCGGCGCGATGGTCTATCCGGTGGTGAGCCGGCCCATCCGTGGCGCGCTGGCATTGCGTGGCGACCGCATCCTCGCCGTCGGCCCGATCGAGGCGCTGGCGGCGACGGTCGGGCCGCACACCCGCGTGATCGACCTGCCGCCCGACTGGTCGGTGGTACCGGGGTTCGTCGACTCGCACCAGCATCTGTTGGCCTATGTCCGTGCCCGCAGTCGGCTGGCGCTGTGGCACACCACCACGATCGACGCCGTCGTCCATGCGGTGCGGGACGCCGCGGCGGGCGGCACCGGCTGGCTGGTGGCGGTCGGCCACGATCAGGGGCGGTTGGCCGAAGGGCGACACCCGACGCTCGCCGAACTCGACGCAGCGGTGCCAGAGCGCCCGCTGGTGATCTACCGTGCCTGCCTGCACCTGGCACTGGTGAACAGCCGGGCGCTGCAGCAACTCGGCATCACGGCCGACACCGCCGATCCGCCGGGCGGGCGCATCGTGCGCCACAACGGGCAGCCAACCGGCGTACTCGAAGAGTCGGCGCTGGGGTTGCTGGCCGCAGCATTGCCGGCCGACCCGGTCGACTGGGCGGGCGGGCTCCGGCTGGCGGCAGCCGACTATCATCGGCGCGGCATCACCGCCATCGGCGAGGCAGCGCTGGGCCACATCGCCGGCGCCGCCGATCTCACGCGGCTGGTTCAGGCACTCGAGCGTGGCATGGCGTTGCGCATCTATGGCATGGTCCACGGCGCACTCGCCGACGCGGCGCTGGCCGGGCAGCTGCCGCGGCACTACGCCGACGGCCGGCTGCAG
>CAIQIY010000473.1 GCA_903871975.1 uncultured Chloroflexota bacterium
ACCATGAAGATTCGCAGTGCCGTTCGTGCAGGAAAACTGATTGCCGTCGGGTCGGATGGCTGAGCATGCCCATCACACCGTCGCGACCGTGAAGGTTTGCAGCCCGGAACCTCCGCGATCTGCGCACGTGTGAGCAGCAGTGGAAAGCATCACAGGTCATCCCAGGGGGAAGCTGGATACGATGAAGATTCGCAGTGCCGTTTGTGCCGGAATGGCCCAAGACCCGTCGGCGGACGAAGCGGTGCCGGGCCCCTCGGCGCAGGAGATCTGGGCGCTCCGGCAGCGTGTTCTGGCGCAGGGGCATCCGCTCCCTTGGCATCCGCGCGCACCATGGCTGCGCAGGCCGATGTAATCGTGGTTTGCAGGCCGCCCACCACACGCCGCTGCTGGAAACGATGCGTCGCGGCGTGTACCACATACCATCGCGAGGAGGAACCCCATGAACGTTCGCAGTGCCGTCCGCAGCGGAATGGACCGGGATCTGTCGTCGTACACCTACACCGCGCTGCCGCGCCCCACGGAGCAGGAGTTCGAGGCTGTCCGGCAGCAGTATCTGTCGCAAGGGCCGAAGATTCCCTATGGTACCGGCTACTCGCGCGCACCATGGCTGCGCTGGCCGATGTAGCCCTAGGTTGCAGATCGCTCGCCGCACGCCGCGACTGAGCACGATACACCATCGCAAGGGGGAACACCATGAAGGTTCGCAGTGCCGTTCGTGCCGGCACCCGGGTTCGCCCGGAAGCTGCCGAGATAGTGAAGCTGCTGGAGAATACGTTCCGTGCGGTGAACATTGGTTTGATCGACGATTTGTAGTGCCGTTCGTGCCAGCGACCGCGTCCATATCGATCGGAATGGAAGCAATGAGCCACGGGCGCGCGGCTCGCGCGCTCGCATCAGGAGGAACATCATGAAGGCTCGCAGTGCCGTTCGTGCCGGTATCACGCCGCACCCATCGCCGTACACCTATCCGCAGCTGGCCATTCCCGAGCGGCGGCTCACATTGGACACCACGCGGCCGAACGCGATCCCCTACGGTACCGGCTACTCGTACGCCAACTGGTCACGCATCCCGATGTGAACGTAGCCCGCAGCGCCTCGGCATTGGCGCCAGGCACGATCGATGGATCATGGACGTGCAGCTCGCGCATGCCATTGCGCGCGACGCTTGCGCCGTATCCCGAGGCTTCCGCGGCCGAGGCGTGCATCAGCGTGCGATGTCGGCTGTCTGCGCTGCGAGGAGCCGGATCAGATCGTCGGGCGCGAGCAGCAACTCGCATCCCGGTGCGCCACCGCTGATGCCAATCACCGGCCACAGGGCGGCGGTCTCATCGATGACGACCGGGTAGAACTTGCGCGCAGCCAGTGGCGTCACTGATCCGCGTTCGTAGCCGGTGAGCTCGTGCACGCGGCGCAATGGCGCCACGTCGCAGCGCCTCGCGCGCACCGCTGCTGCGCACTGACGCAGATCGAGCACCGTTGGTGCCGGGATGAGCGCAAAGATCGGTGATTCATCGGCCAGCACCACCAATGTCTTGAAGATCATCTCAGGCGCTATTCCCAGCGCCTGCGCCACCTGCCCGGCAAGATCAGCGTCATCATCGATCTGGTAGCGCCGCAGCTCATAGCTGATGCCGGCACGCTCCAGCGCACGCATGGCATTCGTCTTCATCGTGCGTATACCTGCCCCTGACACGGCCCGCAGCACCCGATCGGTGCACCTCGGCGGGCCATGCCGTCCAACCCTGGTGAGGCATGCTCTGCCTCGTCAATCATGGGCAACCCCGATCGAGCGCGCCTCGCAGGCATTCATGGAGAGCACCCACGATGACGGTACGCTGCATGCATCGCTCCCACCATAGCACGAGGCACCGACTGCCGCCAGGACACTGAGCGGCAAACCCGGGTCCGGAGCGCCACCACGCATCACATTGCTGGCCCGAGCCACGACGCATCGCGCTCACAACCGCGGCCTTCGCCATGGGATGGCACCATGATCAACGATGAACCCATGGGCCCTGATTCGTATCGCATGCAGCAGATGCGGAATGCGCTATACTTTGACCACACTGTCAGCAGCGACAAGGCGGAGCGGAACATGAGCGAACACGGTCGCTGCCAGATGCAGCGCATCTCCCTGTTCCTGACGGTAGTCTTGTGGCTGAGCGCCTGCGGTGGTTCAGTCGCGCCATCCGCGGTCGCACCACCCGCGACCATTGCGCCGACGGCAAACCGCGACGACGACACGCGGGTCCTGCGCATCATCAGCACCACGGCACCACAGCAATTCAACCCCCATCTCACGTCGGCCGCGCGCGACTTTGCCGTCGCGCGGCTGATCTACGAACCACTCGCCTCGCTCGACCGCGACGCCCAACTCGTACCGATCCTCGCCAGCGAAATCCCGTCCATCGATGCCGGAACGCTCGACCCGACGCATCGTTGGGTCATCTGGCGCCTCAAGGCCGGGGTCACCTGGTCCGACGGCGCACCATTCAGCGCCGATGATGTCCGTTTCACCTATCAGTTCGTGACCGATGAGGCGATGAAATCGGATTCGCGGCCGACCTACGGCGATGTCGAGGCGGTCGAGGTGATCGATCCGCTCACCGTCAGAGTCAGCTTCAACAAGCCCGTGCTGAACTGGAACCAGATCTTCACGGGGTTTCGTGGCAGCATCCTGCCGGCCCATCAGTTCGCGGCCTACCTCGCCAGCGGCGATCGCGACGGTGCCGCGCGCGCCACACCCCTGGGCACCGGGCCGTACCGCTTCCGCGAGCGCCGTGCCGCCGAGACGCTCTTCTTCGCACAAGAGCTGGTCACCACCGAGCGCTTCGAGTTCGACGCCAACCCGAGGTATCACCAGCCCGGCAAACCCTGGTTCAGGCACATCGTCCTGCGCACCGGGTTCACCGCCGACGAAGCAGCGCGCCTCGTCCTGGCGCCGAACATCACCGGGAGCGCCGACTACGCCTGGAGTTTGGCATCGTCGCGCGAGTTTCTCACCGAACTCGCCGACCGTGGTTCGGGAACGCTACTGGCCAATCTGGGGCCATTCGTCGAGCGCATCGCCCTGAACCTGACGGACCCCGCGCCGCCAACCGGGCCGCCATCGAGCCCGGAATCGACGACCGATGACTATGTCCTGGCCGACATTCGGGTGCGGCAGGCGATCGCGCTGGCCATCGATCGCGAGCGCATTCTGATGCTGTTCCCGCCGGGGAGCCAGCTGACCTCGAACATCGTCGTCTATCCCGAGCGGTTTCGTTCGACGCGTGCCGAACTCGCCCACGATCCGGCGCGTGCTGCTGCCTTGCTCGACGAGGCAGGCTGGCAGCTCGGCATCGATGGCGTGCGCCGTCGCAACGGCATACCACTGCGCCTCACGTTTCAGGTCAACGAGAGTGCCGTGCGTCTCGCGACGCAGCAGATCGTCATCGATTCGTTGCGCGCGGTCGGCATCCAGATTGAGGCGAGCGTCGTGCCACCGCGCCTGAACTACAGCAGCGAGATCCGCCGCTTCGCCGCCCACCTCGAGCAGTTCAACTGGGGCAGTACCGGGCCCGACCCGATCGGCCTGCTCGCCGACTGGACCTGTGCCGAGATTCCGCGCGAGGCCGACAGCTGGGCCGGGGCCAACAACTTCAGCCGCTACTGCGACCCACGCTTCGACGAACTGCTGCAGGTCGCGCGCGCCGAAACCGACCCCGAGCGACGCCGGCAGCTGATCATCGCCCTGAACGACATGATCATGGACAGCGCCGTCGTCGTACCCCTGGTGCGCCGTGCCGATCCGTCGGCCGTCAGCCGCACGATCGTCGGCGTCGATCTGACGCCGTGGGATGCCGATCTGTGGAATGTGCAGGACTGGAGGCGCGTAACACCATGACAGAACCGATCGCGTCACGCCGTACCCGCGTGGTCGAGCTGTTTCTCAGCCGTGCATACCTCGCCAGCTTGCCGATTGGTCAGAAGCTCGCACTTGGCTTCGGCGCGATGATCAGCCTGACGCTGGTCGTCGTCGCGCTCGGCTATCTCGCCAGCAGTCTGGCGACGCGCGAGATCGTCCGCACCAACGACCTGTACCTGCCGGCAGCACTGAAGGCCGCCGAGGCCCAGGCCGACGTGCTGCGCATGCTGGCGAGCACCCGTGGGTATCTGGCACTGGGCGACCCGGAGTTTCTCACCAGTTATCGCGCCCACATCGCCGAAGTGCGGGTCAGCCTGGCAGAGCTCGAGGGGTTGAGCGCGTCATTCGATGCCGACGACCGAGCATTGCTTGCGTCGATCACGCAGCAATTTGCCGCGTGGGAAGCCCTGCCGCCGCAACGCATGTTCGATCTGCGCGCCGACCAGATGGCGCGAGAGCCGGCGTATCGCACGCTCTCGACCGACGGCATCAGGGCTGGCGGGGGCGTCCTGCTCGCCATGCAGCGGCTGATCGATCTACAGGCAGCGCTGCCGCCATCGCGCGAGACGATCGCGCAGCTGCGCACGATGGCACGGTTCCAGGGAACGTTTGCGGCGATGCTCTCGGGCTTGCGTGGCTATGTGACGACGCGCAACCGCATCTTTCGCAGCGAGTACGAGTCGAACCGGGACGTGAGCGCATTGGCGTGGCAGTCGCTGACCTCGCGCGACGCCCGGCTGCAGCTGACGGCCGACCAACGCACGTTGCTGGACGAGATCGCTGTCCAGCGCACCCTGTTTCTCAGTTATCCCGACGAGATGTTCACGCAACTCGAGGGCGAGCGCTGGCGCGAGGACCTCTACATGTTCTCGCAGCAAGCCCTGCCGATCGGCGAGCGGATGACCAGCGATCTGCAACGGCTGACCGACCGGCAGCAGTCACGGTTGCAGCTGGCACTCGACGGCGGGCGCAGCGGCCTCGAGGCGGCCAATCGCCAGACACTCCTCACCGGCGTCCTTGCCCTGCTCCTCGGGAGTGCCCTGGCCTGGGTGATCGCGGCACAGATCAGCCGACCGGTGCAACAGCTGACCGGCGCAGCGGTTCGGATCGGTGGTGGCGACCTCGGTGCGCGCGCGCCAGTCAGCGCCCACGACGAAGTCGGTGAGCTTGCAGCAACCTTCAACAGCATGGCGCAGCAGATCCAGCAAAGTGTGGTTCAGATCCGTCGCGAGAAGCGACGCGCCGACGACCTCTTGGGCGTCGTCATCCCGATCGGCGTCCAACTGGCGGCCGAAACCGAATTTGATCGATTGCTCGAACGAATGCTGGTCGAGGCACAGACATTCTGTGGCGCGCGTGCCGGGGCGATCTTTCTCGCGACCGACGACGAACTGCGCTGCGTCATCCTGCGCGATGATGCGAATGGCCGACGGGTTGGCGGCACGAGCGGCAGCGCCGTCGATGTCGCGCCCATCGCCTTGCGGCCGGTCGACGGCACAGCCGCGGAGCATCGTGCGCTCGTTCACGCGGCCATCCATGCGACGACGCTCAATCTGCCCGATGTCGACCAGCCACTGCTCGCCAGCATCGGGCACGATGCGTCATTGATCGTTCCGCTGAAGAGCCCGGCCGGCGAGGTGCGTGGCATCCTGCAACTCCATGACCCGATCGACCCAGAGCGTGGTGTGGTCGATCGTTTCGATGCCAGCCTGCAGCAGATGATGGAATCGTTCTCGTCATTGGCCGTCGCCGCACTCGATGCCTATCGCCGCGAGCAGGCGTTGCGCCAGGAGATTCGCCAGCTGACGATCGTCATCGACGAAACCAAACGCCGCCAGGAGGTCGAACAGATCGTCGACAGCGATTTCTTCCAGTCGCTCCAGTCACGGGGGCGGTCATTGCGGATGCGTCGCGCCGGCGGGACTGCGGCCAGCGCCACCGATGAGCCGCCAGCTGGCGATGGGTGA
>CAIQIY010000474.1 GCA_903871975.1 uncultured Chloroflexota bacterium
GCGCCTGCGCGGCCTCAACGACGACGCCTCGCTGGGCGATGTCGCCGACATCTACCTGCCGCTGGCCCGATTGCTCCAGTTGCACATCGCCGCCGCCCAGCAGCTGGCTCAGGTCATCGATACGTTCGTCGGTTCGCCGATGCATCGCGTGCCCTACGTGATCGCCATCGCCGGCAGCGTCGCCGTCGGCAAGAGTACCACGGCACGCATCCTGCAGGAGCTCCTGCGGCGCGCCGCTGACCTACGTGTCGATCTGGTGACGACTGATGGCTTTCTGTTGCCGAATCGCGAACTCGAAGCACGCGGCCTGATGCAGCGCAAGGGCTTCCCCGAGAGCTATGACCGGCGTGCGTTGCTGCAGTTCGTCGCTGATGTCAAATCAGGTCGCCCGACACTGCACGTACCCGTTTACTCGCATCTGACCTACGACATCGTTCCTGGTCAGCTGCAGCTGGTCGACCGGCCCGACGTCGTGATCATCGAGGGGTTGAATGTCCTGCAGCGCGGGCTTGATCCCAGCGAAGGAGCGTCACGCGTCTTCGTCTCGGACTACTTCGACTTCTCGATCTATGTCGATGCACCGATCGAACAACTCGAGACCTGGTATGTCGAGCGATTCCTCCGGTTGCGCGAGACGGCATTTCAGGACGAAGCATCATACTTTCATCGCTATGCAACGTTGACGACGACCGAGGCGATCGCGACGGCGCAACGCATCTGGCGTGCGATCAACGAGGTCAATCTGCGCCAGAACATCTTGCCGACGCGTGGCCGAGCGCGGCTGATCCTTGAGAAAGGCGCGAGCCATTCGCTGCAGCGGGTACGGTTGCGCAAACTCTGAGCACGAGGATCGGCGGCGGGCGGCGGCGTGCGTGGTGGGTGATACGAGGGGAGCATACTCATGCGTATCTGTGTCATCGGTGCCGGTGCGATCGGTGGGTATCTGGCGGCACGATTGCTCGCCGCCGGTGCCAACGTGACCGTGATCGCGCGTGGTGCGACGCTGCAGGCGATCGCAGCGGCGGGGTTGTGCCTGCGCGAGGCCGGGCACGAGCAGTGGCTGCGGCCGACCCACCTCACCGACGACGCGACGGCGGTCGGTGCCTGCGATGTGGTGATTCTCGGCGTCAAGGCCCATCAGCTGGCTGCACTGACACCGACGTTGGCGGCGCTGTACCATGATGACACGATCGTCGTGCCGGCCCAGAATGGCATCCCATGGTGGTATTTTCAGCGCCATGGCGGGCCACACGAAGGAACACCCATCCGCGCAGTCGATCCGGATGGCTCGATCGCCGCAGCCATTCCGATCGAACGCGTCATCGGCTGTGTGGTCTATCCTGCCACCGAACTGGTGGCGCCGGGCGTCATTCAGCATATCGAGGGCGATCGATTCGTCCTCGGCGAACCCGATGGCACACGCAGCCCGCGCATCCAGGCGCTCGCCAACGCGTTCATCGCTGCCGGCCTGCGTGCACCGATCCGTCCACGCATCCGGGCCGAGATCTGGGTCAAGCTGTGGGGCAATCTGGCGTTCAACCCAATCAGTGCACTGACCCGTGCAACCCTCGATGTCATCTGCACCACGCCGGCGACACGCGCGCTCGCTGCGGCGATGATGAGCGAAGCCCAAGCCATCGCCGAGCGCCTCGACATCACGTTTCCGGTGTCGATTGCACAACGCATCGATGGCGCGACACGAGTCGGCGCCCACAAGACGTCGATGCTGCAGGACATCGAGGCCGGCCGCGCTACCGAAGTCGATGCGCTCGTGGGTGCCGTCGCCGAGCTGGGGCGCCTCACCGACGTGCCGACGCCGCACATCGATGCGATCCATGCCGCGACGGCATTGCTCGATGCGACCTGCCGCAGGCGCTGAGCGTCAGCGGCCCCCGCGCTGGCTGGTCGTTGCCGCGTCGAGCGATGCGACGCTGACCGGGTTGAGCCGGAACAGCGCAGCGCCAAACAGCCGCAACACGCCGAGTGTGATCACGAGCGCCGAGGGGTTCACCAGATCCAACAACGGTGCGGCTGCGAGTGCAGCGCAGAAGAACCCGGCATTCATGATGGCGACGAAGATGCTGAGCATCAACGTACGACGCGCCGGGTCGCAGAGCTCGAGCAGCGTACTGAAGTGGCTGATGTCGACACCTGGGCTCACCATGCCAAAGAGAAACGCGAAGACCAGGATCAGCGTCAGATTCGGCACCAGACCGATCGCAATGTAATACAGCGCACTGAGCGTCGCCGCGAGCGACAGGACCCACACAAAGCCACGACGTTCGATCAGGCGTGGCCAGAACAGGTTGCCAACGATTGCACCACCACTGATCAACCCGATCCACAGACCGAGCCAACCTTCGGTAGCGCCCAGCTCGCGCACAAAATAGATTGGCTGTAGCGGTGTCCCCATCCAGAACGCAATGTTGAACACCAGTGTGTTGACGGTCATGTTGGTGAATGGCCGATTCTCCCGCATGATCGACCCGATGTCACCCAGTGCCAGCGGCGGCGCGGTTGTGCCAGGATCTTCGGGCAGGCGTAGCCGTGCAACATAGATCGTGCTCAGTGTGCCGGTGATCAGTGCGACCACGAACATCAGCTGGTAGTTGAGCGGAAACCAGTCGCTGCCCGCATCGAGCCACCATCCGGCACCGAACGTCGCCAGCATCACCGTCACATTGAGCGTCATGTTGCGTGCCGAGAACAGCCGGGCACGGCGTGCCAACGGCACCACAACACCAAAGATCGGCAGCCAGCCGACGTTGAACAACGCCAGCGGCAGATTGATCACCAGCAACAGCACGACGATCGCCTCGGGTTGCCAGCCGGGCAGCCACGGGACTGCGATCAGGCCGACATGCAACGATCGCATCAACCACAGGCTCGCGATCGTCCAGCGCCAGCGATCAGGCCGGCGCTGCAGCCACAACGCGAACGGGATCGAGCACAGCGCATTGACCAGTGCGCCCGCCGACGTGAGCAAACTGACCTGCAGGTTGGTGCCACCAAGGCGCAACAGATACGCCGAGGCAAATGAGTAGCAGCCGATGGCGATCGCCGCCCAGAAGATCTCGATCACCAGCATGCGCACATTGTGATCCGTCGTGCGCCATGCGTCTGTCGTCGGCTCTGCGGTCGTCATCAGGGCTCCCCTTCAACTGCGGGCAGGCGCTGGCGCCGCGGTGATGGCGCCACGAACAAGCGTCGGGATGATCGCCAGCGCGGCCAGGGTCGCAGCTACCAGCATCGTCGTGTGCATACCGGCCACCAATGCTTCGGCCGGCGCAGCGGTGATCGGTTCGTAGACCTGACCGGCAGCTACGGCGACCTGTGCGGCCCACAAGGCGCCGGCGACGGCAATCCCCACCGTCTGGCCCAGCGTGCGCATGACTGCCAACAAGCCACCGGCGACGCCGAGCGATTGCCGTGGCACGCTACCCATGACCATGCTGTTGTTGGGTGATTGGAAGATGCCGAAGCCGAGACCGATCAGGATCATGCGCAAGATGACATCGAGCTGCTGACTGTCGCTGGTGAGCGTCGCAAAACTGAACAAGGCCGTCGCGATGATCGCCAGCCCGATGATGCCAAGCCAGCGCGAGCCGAACCGGTCTGAGAGCCGGCCGCTCAATGGGGCGACGAGTGAGAGGACGATGGGCGACGCGATCAGCGTCAACCCGGTACGCTGCGGATCAAATCCCAGCACATTCTGCATGTAGAACGGCAACAGCAGAAAGTTGAATGCCCCGGCGAGGAATGACATGAAGCTCGCAGTCAGACTCAGGCTGAACACCGGGTTGCGGAACAGGCTCAGATTGATCATGGGATCTGCGACGCGTAATTCCCAGCCGATGAACAGACCGAGCAGTACCAGACCGACGGTGATCAGACCCAGCGTGAGCGGCGCGTCCAGCCCCCAGATCTGGCCTTCGGTGAGCGCGATGAGCAGGCTGAGCAGTGCTCCGCCGAGCAGCAACGCACCGATGATGTCGAATCGTTGCGCTACGCGCCGCCGATCATCGGGGATGACGCGGGTGACCAGTGCTACCGCGATGATGCCGATCGGGATGTTGACGAAGAAAATCGATTGCCAGCCGATCTTGAGCAGGAACCCACCGAGCACCGGGCCAGCCAGGATGCCGGCTGCCACGCTGGTGCCGACATAGCCGAGCGCCTGGCCCCGCTCGCTGGCCGGGAATGCCTCGATGAGCAACGCCGAGCCAACACCCTGGATCATCGCCGCACCGATCGCCTGTACGACCCGAAAGCCGATCAGCGCCTCGATGCTCCAGGCGAGGCCGCACAACGCCGAGCCGGCGGTGAAGACGATGAACCCCGCGGTGTAGACGGCCCGCTTGCCGATCATGTCGCCGAGCCGACCGCTGATCGGCAGCAGACAGACCAGTGCCAGCAGATATGCCAGTACGACCCACTCGACGCTGTGCAATCCAACCTCAAAATCGTCCTGGAGCGTCTTGAGCGCGATGTTGACGATGCTGCCGTCGATCGTCGACATGAAGACCCCGGTCGCGACGGCGACGAGTGCCCACCACTTGTTGGCGTACGGATCCTGCTGATGTGTTGCTGCGGCCATGACTCCCCCATCTGGCGCGCCGGGGCATCCGCGTAGCCTGGCGCACTCGCTCTCAGTGCCAGCGACCGTGACGCAGACCCGGGTCGGTGGCGAGCGCTGGCTCGCATGCGGCCGAGGGAGTGGCGAAACCGCGATCGGGCAGGACCATCCAACGACCATCGCATCGGCGATGGCGGACACGCCAGTGTACCACGGACGTGGTGAGATGATTGGCAGATGTGTACGACTCTCGGGGTAGTGGCAACGCTACCTTACTTCGCGCCACGGCACATGGCAGCTTCCGGTGCGTCCCGCACCACACCGGTCGGCAGCCCGGGGCACTGCGCCGCCGAATCAGGCGGCACATCGTCCGCGGGCACCGGGCAGACGCCGGATTCTGCGACATCCATGATCGGCCGATCACTGGTATAGTTCACCGTACCGTGCGTGTCGCGGGCGTCGATCACTCACCGATCGTGCAGGCAGACTGCGGGAGCATTTGCATGGGGTTGGTTCGCGCGTTGTCCCCCTTTGTCCAGCGCTACTGGGGCCACGTTCTCATCGGCATCATCTGCGCCATCTGCTCGACCGCGGCGACTGCCGCGATCCCGCAGATCCTTGGTGCGGCCGTCGACGAGCTGAATGTCCGTGGTGTGATCTTCGACGACCTGTTGCGCTATGCCGGATTGCTGCTCGCCGCGGCGGTCTGCGATGGCGTGATGCGTTATGGGTTGCGCCGTTCGATCGGTGGCGCATCGTATCTCATCGAAACCGATATGCGGGAAGCGATGTTTCGCCGCCTGCTGACGCTCGATCAGGCCTTCTACAGCGAGAATCACACCGGCGACCTGATGGCTCGCGTCACCAACGATCTCTCGGCGGTACGCACCTTCCTCGGGCCTGGCATGTTCTCGCTCATCGGCGCCGTGTTGTTGATCATCGCCTCGGCAGCGCTGATGCTGGCGCGCAATGCGCTGCTCGCCACGCTGGTGCTGCTGCTCTTGCCGGCGACGGCGGTCCTGTTTGTGGTGATCGGCGGCCGCATGCGTGCCATCTATCGCACCGTACAGGATCAGTTCGGCGAAATCTCGACGCGCGCACAGGAGA
>CAIQIY010000475.1 GCA_903871975.1 uncultured Chloroflexota bacterium
ACTCCTCGCGATTGGCACTGTAGTGCAACAACGTCGGCCTGGTGAGAAACAGCGAGCCGCGTGCATTGAGGATCTGCGGATCAAACGGCGGCACGGCACCGCTCGACTGGCCATACAGCACCAGCATACCGCGTGGCCGCAGCGCCGCCAGGCTCTGATCAAACGTCGTCTTGCCCACCGAGTCGTACACCACGTCGGCGCCACGCCCGCCCGTCTCGCGCTGGACGACAGCGACGAAATCCTCGCGGGTGTAATCGACCACGACGTCGGCACCGCAACGCTGTGCGATCGCCGCCTTGGCCGCAGTCGACACGGTGCCGATGACGCGGGCGCCCCGTCGTCGCGCCAGCTGGACCAGCAATTGCCCGACGCCACCGGCGGCAGCGTGGACCAGTGCCACATCGCCGGGCTGGAGTGGCCAGGTGCTATGGCTCAGGTAATGGGCGGTCATGCCCTGCAGCATCACCGCCGCCGCGACCTGGTCACTCACAGTGTCGGGCAGTGACACCAGCTTCCAGGCCGGCACGGCGGCATACTCGGCGTACGCGCCGGGCTGCATCGCATAGGCGACACGGGTGCCGAGCAACCCCGGATCGACGCCGGCACCCAGCTCACACACGACCCCGGCCGCTTCCTGGCCGAGGGTCAGCGGCAGCGCGCCGCGGTATTGTCCCGAGCGCTGGTAGATATCGATGAAGTTGACACCGATCGCACTGATGCGCACCAGCGCCTCGCCAGCCGCCGGCTGCGGCACGGCGAGCTCGTCGAGCTCGAGCGCCTCGATGCCGCCGAAGCCATGGATCCTGACCGCTCGCATCGTGATTGCTCCTCACTGGCCGCGTCGCGCGCGGACATCGGCGACAAACGCCGTGAACAGCGCCGTCCAGCGTGGCTCGGCGGTGCCCCACAGGTGTTCGGGGTGACACTGGACGCCGACGATCAGGCCCGGGCCAGCGCCCTCGATCGCCTCGATGACGCCATCGGGTGCCCGCGCCGCACAGCGCAGCCCGGGTGCCAGCACATCGACCGCCTGATGATGCAGTGTGTTGGCTGCCAGCGGGCCGGCACCGACGTGCCGTGCCAGCCACGTGTTCGGCTCGACATCGATCGTGTGCGCCAGATGCTCGCGTGCGCCACGCCACACCGACTCACGATGATCCGCGGCGCCGGGCATGGTGCTGGGGATGTCCTGGATCAATGTGCCACCGAGTGCGACGTTGATCAGCTGCACGCCACGACAGATGCCGAGCATCGGCATGCCGTCGGCCGCAGCACGACGCGCCAGCGCGAGTTCGACGATGTCGCGCAGCGGTTCGATCTGGCCGAGCTGCGGATGCGGCGCCGCGCCGTAATGCACCGGATCGATGTCGTCGCCACCGACGAACAGGATGCCGTCGATGCGGCGATACAACGCATCGAGCACCTCGGCATCGTCAGTCAGATGGATCAGCATCGGGACGCCACCGCCCCGCTCGACCGCCGCCAGATACGCCGGCCGGCACCCTGCAACCAGCGACTGATCAGGAAAGCTGAAATGACTGCCGACGACGCCGATGATCGGACGTGGATCACCCATGAGCCCCCTCCTGGTCTGGACCATCATAGGCACGGAGTTCGGGTACACGCCAGCCGATGACCAAGACGCTGGCGACGCAGAGGACGCCGCCGATCCCCACCGCGATCGGCGCGGTGATCAGGCTGGCGAGGACGCCGGCCTGAAATTCGCCGAGTTGTGGCCCACCGGCGAAGAACACCATATTCACCGCAGTCATCCGCCCGCGCAATTCGTTGGGCGTGAGCAATTGCCGCATGCTGCCACGGATGACCATGCTCACCGTGTCGCACGCACCGGCACCGGCGAGCGCCAACAACGAGAGCCACAGCCACGGCGACAGGCCGAAGATGGCGATGCAGATGCCAAATGCGACGACTGTCGTCAGCAGGACCGGCCCCTGGCGCCGGATCGTCACCGCGCTGAGCAACAGCGCCATGCTCACCGCGCCGACTGCCGACGCCGAATAGAGCCAGCCAAGCTCGACCGGGCCAACCTTGAGCACTTCGATGGCGAAGATCGGCATCAGCGTGGTGGCGGCACCGAACAGCGTGGCAAAGAAATCGAGCAGCATCGTCGAGGCGATCATGCGGTGACGCAGCACGAACCGCAACCCCTCAAGGGCATCGCCCAACCCGGGGCGCCGACCGTCGTTGAGCGCCGCCGCTGGCGGCACACCACGCATCGCCAGCAGTGCCAGCACCACGCCAAGAAACGAGACCGCGTCGATGGTGTAGATCGGTGCCACACCGACGCTGGCGATCAGAATGCCGGCCACCGATGGCCCCACGACGTTGGCCAGCTGCCAGGCGATGATATTGAGGCTCAGCGCATTCGGTAGCCGCGCCGGTGGTACCAGCGTCGGGATGATCGCCTGACGTGCCGGCATATCGAACGCGTTGGCGATTGATGCAGCAGTGACCATCAGATAGATCACCCACAGCGATGGCCGCTCGGCCCATGCGACTGTCGCCAGCACGACCGATGCCGCCAACCCGGCAAAGGCCGACACCAGCAAAACGCGCCGCCGGTCGACGCGATCGGCGAACACACCACTGATCGGTGCGATCAGCACCAAGGCGATCACGCGCGATAGGCCAATCAGGCCGAGTGCCAGCGCTGGGTCGATCATCCCGCTCTGGCGTGCGACCTCGTAGACTTGCCAGTTGATGGCGACGATGCGCATCTGGGAGCCGAACACCGAGATCAGTTGGCCCAACCAGAGCAGGCGGAAGTTGCGATACTGCAGCGCGGCGAACGGTGCCAGCCGGCTGTTGCCCGGTGATGAACGTGCCATGTGTGACCATACTGCGGCGCACGGTGATGCGGCAAGGCACCACATCACCCCACAACCGGAAGAATCTCAGGAAGCGGTGGCGGCCAACCGCGCGATCAGGGGTGAGTCGTCGATGGTGAGTGGCAGCTCGATGCGCGCGCCACGTCGGCTCGATTCGTACGTCGCGAAGATCAGCTCGGTGGCGCGCAACGCCCGCGACGCCGCAAGCTCCGGCTCGCGGCCAGTGGCCAGCGCGTCGATCAGATCGAGCACACCATGCGTGACACAGTCGCGGCCATGCAACCCCTCATCGACCGGGATCGCCTCCCAGTCGCCACGGCCGCCGCCGAGTACGCGCAGCGGGACATCATCGCTGTGGCCCAGTTCGATGATGCCCGTGGTGCCAAACAACCGGATGCCGAGCGGCTGGAACGCGCCGCGGCCAGTGAGCATCAACCCCTCGACACCGTTGGCGAACCGGAACTGGCTGATGCCGTGGCGTTCGACCGGCACGCCGAACACCGGCGCTGCATCGCGCAGATCGATCTGGCCGATCACCCAGTCGACCGGCGTCTCGTCGTTGAAGAAACACGCCATGTCGAACCAGTGGGTCCCCCAATCGAACAGGTTGTCGGTGGAGCACTCGATGCGTTGCAGCGCACCGATGGCACCGGCACGCAGCAGATCGCGGGCGCGACGGAATGGCGTACCGAACCGCCGTTGATGATTGAAGGTGAGCTGAACGCCGCGATCGGCACACACGGCGACCATGCGGCGCGCCTCACCGAACGTCGGCGCCATCGGCTTCTCGCAGTGGATCGCGCGGACGCCGGCCTCGGCTGCCGCGATGACCATCGGTGCGTGCAAATGCGGCCAGGTGCTGATGCTGACGATATCGAGCGGTTCACGCGCCAGCATCTCGTGATAGTCGGTGTAGATCACATCGCCGCCATGCTGCTCCTGGAAGGCCCGGGCGTTCTCGGCGACGATGTCGGCCAGTGCAACGATCTGCGCGGCGGATGATGCACGATAACCGATGGCGTGTTGATGCGACATCCCGAAGCCAGTCGCCCCATCGGCACGCCATGGCCGACCACACCCGATGATCCCCACACGATACGGTGTCATCCCCGGCCTCCTCACAACCCTTGCGTCTGCAGGTATGCCCGGCTGACGCGGGCACTCTCGAGCGCGGTGGGCAGTTGCGTCACATCTGTTTCGACGATCACCCAACCACCGAAGCCGACGGCATCGAGCTCGGCGAAGATCGTCGGAAAATCGACCGAACCACGGCCGAGCTCGGTCCAGATCGCCGCCTGTTGCGCTTCGGCATAACTCGCACATTGCTGCCGCGCCCACGCCACCACCGCAGCATCCACGTCCTTGACGTGGAGCGTACGGATACGACTGGCATATTGGCGGACAAATGCCACCGGATCAGCGCCGGCCCACGCCAGATGGCCGGTATCGGGGCCAAGAAATACCAGTGACGGATCAGTCAGCGCCAACAGCTGGTCGATCTCGTCGCGCGTCTCGATCACGGCGCCGACGTGATTGTGAAAACAACTGGCGACGCCTTCGCGCAGCGTCCGCTCACCGACGGCGTTGAGCGTCTCGGCAAAGATCTGCAGTTCATCGGCGAGCAACGCGTCATCGGTCGTCACATGCCCCGACCGCTGGCTGCGCGTCTGGCCGGAGCGCGTCACATAATCGAAGCCGGACGGCGCGACGTAGAGCTCGTGGCAACCGAC